>CACZOV010000138.1 GCA_902782915.1 uncultured Erysipelotrichaceae bacterium
TAAAAATTCTGATTTTGTTTATTTAGCAACCGACCCTGATCGGGAAGGAGAGGCTATTTCATGGCATTTATATGATACTCTTGGTTTAAAAAATAATGATTATGAAAGAATTGTCTTTAATGAAATTACTAAAGATAAAGTATTAGAAGGAATTAAAAATCCTAGAAAAATTGATTTTAACTTAGTTAAGAGTCAAGAAACTAGAAGATTTTTAGATAGAATAATAGGTTTTAGATTATCTAAATTAATGCAATCTAAAACAAGTGGAACAAGTGCTGGACGTGTTCAAAGTGTTGCTTTAAAATTAATTGTTGATCGAGAAAGAGAAATTGAAGCTTTTAAAAGTGAAGAATACTATACAATTACAGCAAAGTTTACAGATTTTGATTCAGAACTTTTTAGATATAAAGAAAATGATCTTGAAATTAAAAGTCTTGATGAAGTAAATAATATACTTGATAAATTAAATTCTGAATTTAAAGTTTTATCTATTGAATCTAAAAATAAAAATAAGGCTAGTAAATTTCCGTTTACAACATCAACTCTTCAACAAGAAGCATCTACTAAACTTAATTTTAATGCCAAAAGAACAATGGGAATTGCTCAAAAAATGTACGAAGGAATTGATATAGGTGATGAAACAGTCGGACTTATTACATATATGAGAACAGATTCTATTCGTTTAAGTGAAGAATTTACTAATCCAGCTTTTCATTATATTGAAGAAAATTTTGGAAAAGAATACGTTGGATATGTTAAAAAAACTAAAAAAACAGAAAATGTACAAGATGCTCATGAAGCTATTCGTCCAACAAGTATTTTTAGAACACCTGATTCTTTAAAAAAGTATTTAACAGCTGATGAATATAAACTTTATAATATGATTTATAAGAGAACTTTATCATCTCTTATGAGTGATGCTAAAATGCTTGGAACAACTATTATTTTAGATAATAATGATTATAAATTTAAAACAACAGGATCAGTTATTACATTTGATGGATATTTAAAAGTTTATAAAGAATTTGAAGATACTAAAGATACAGTGTTACCTGATTTATCTGATAAATTAAATTGTTTAATTAAAGCAAATGATATAATTTATGAACAACATTTCACTAAACCAAAACCAAGATATACTGAAGCAAAACTTATTCATGAAATGGAAGAGTTAGGAATTGGAAGACCATCAACTTATGCAACTATTATGTCAAATATTAAAGATCGAGGATATGTTGAAATTATTGAAAAAAAATTTGTTCCAACTAAAGTAGGAATTGAAGTAACAGATAAATTACAAGAATATTTTAATAATATTATAAACGTTAAATATACTGCTCAAATGGAATCTGACTTGGATTTAATTGCTGATGGTGTTTTAGATAATAAAAAAGTTTTAACTGAGTTTTATAAAGTATTTGATGAAACTTTACAAAATGCATTTAAAGGAATGGAAAAGGTTAGTCCTGAAGAAACTGGAGAACTTTGTCCAGAGTGCAATAATCCATTAGTTATTCGAAAAGGAAAATATGGAGAATTTGTTGCTTGTAGTGATTATCCTAATTGTAAGTATGTTAAAAAAGAAGAAAAAGGAGAAAATGTTATTATTGATTGTCCAAACTGTGATGGAAAAATAGTTGAAAAACATAGTAAAAAAGGGAAAATATTCTATGGATGTAATCACTATCCTAAATGTAATACAGCCTTTTGGGATTTACCAACTAATGAAAAATGTCCTAAATGTGGTGGTATAGTAACTATTAAAAATGATATAAAAAAATGTTCAAGTTGTGCTTTTCAAATAGAAGAATAAAATAAAAACGCTTTATTAGCGTTTTTTTTGATCACATTCAACGTTATATTCACTATCTACTAAAAAGTCATTATCAATTAAAAACTTTTTAAGTTTACGAAGTGCAGTTGTTTCAATTTGGCGAATGCGCTCTCTAGTTAGGTTATAAATTTCTCCAATTTCATCTAATTTATAATTTTTTCCTGTAAATCCATAACGAAGCCATAATATATTTTTTTCTTTATCCTTTAAACGAGATTCGATACTTCCGTTTAAAACATTTTTAATTAATTCATTATTCATTTGTTCTATTAAATCATCTTCAAATTCACTATCAAAATCTCTTAATACATCAATTATTGCAGTTTGATTATTATCATCTTCTGAATTAACTTGGCTATTTAAAGAAGCAATATTTGTTTCATGTCTAGTTAATGCTTTAAAGCTTCCAAAAGATATTTTAAAATTAGGATGTTTTTTGTTAATTATTTCAAATAATTCTTGATCACTTGGAATATGCTTGTTTTCTTTCATAAAAAGATCTGATTCTTCTCTTATAATATAAATTAAAGAAGTTAATCTAACAGGTACATGAATTGATCTATTTAATTTAATAGCTCGAACAATTCTTTGCTTAATCCAATAAGTTGCATAAGTTGAAAACATTATATTTCTTGTTGGATCATATATTTCAATTGCTTTCATTAATCCAAGGATACCATATTCTACTAATTCTTCAAATTCTAAACCAAAACTATCATATTTTCTAGCAATACTTAAAACAAGTCTTAAATTACAGTTAATTAATTGATTTCGGGCTTCATTATCTTGATTTTTAATTCTTTCAAATAAATCTAAAACTTCTTCATGTGATAAAACTGGATAGGTTGCAATTTTTTTATAAAACTCGTTTGCTTGATTTAAAAAGTTTTGAGTATGAATACGGTTTGTTATTAATTTTTTTTCCATTTCAATATCTTTTAGTCTATTGAAATAGTTAGTTATGTTTTCTTTTTCTAAATCAGTTAAAGAATATTCATTAAATATTTTTTCTATTTCTTCTTTTGTTATATTAGGTTTTTTCTTAATTATTTCAATTATTATTTTTTGTTTATCCATAAAACTCCTCCTGATAGCTTGTTATTATATACTAATTAATATAAAAGATCAACAAAAATATGTGTCAACAAAAAAATGTTGACATAATATTAAAATTATTATATAATTATTTTGAAAAAGAAAGGAAGTGTTATTATGGCAGTTAAATTAAGACTTAAAAGAATGGGAAGTAAGAAAAAACCAGTGTATAGAATTGTTGCAATTGATTCTCATACAAAAAGAGATGGAGAATACATTGAACTTGTGGGTACATATAATCCATTAACTGAACCAAAAAGTGTAAAAGTAAATGAAGAAGTTGCTTTAAAATGGTTAAAAAATGGAGCAATTCCAAGTGATACAGTTAAAAATTTATTAAGTGATGCAGGAATTATGAAAAAATTCCATGAAACAAAAGGTAAATAATATGGATTATGTAGCATTAACTGAAAGATTAATAAAAGCAGTTTTAATAGATGAAGATTCTGTTTCTGTAAAAGAATTTCCAAGTGATGATCCTAAACGTGTTGAAATCCAAGTTTTGGTTTCAAATGATGATATGAAAAGAGTAATAGGTGCATCGGGAAAGACAATTAATTCTATAAGAACTATTTTGCAAGCAGCATCTAGTTTACATGATCATAAATATATTAATCTAAATGTCGAAGGTTTTTAGAATCCAATAAGGATTCTTTTTTCTTGTCAATATTAAAAAAATATGATATAACTTATCAAGAAAGGATAGATATATGACATTTCAAGAAATAAAAGATGAGGTTATTAAAAGTGATAAGTATCAATTGCTAGATTTAGAATATCATCATGGATTAACTCGTTATAAGCATATAATGCATGTTGCAAAGATTACTTATTTTGTTTGTAAAATAATTCATATTGACTATAAAAGTGCAACAAAGGGAGCACTTCTTCATGACTATTTTTTAGAATCTGAGTATTTGAATATTAAAGGTTTAAATAAACCAAGAATTCATCCCTTTTTGGCTTTAAATAATTCTTTAATGGAACATAATTTAAATATTAAAGAAAAAAATATTATTATTAGTCATATGTATCCAATTGGATTAATTAAACCAATGTTTATTGAATCATGGATAGTTACAATAGTTGATAAATTAGTTGCTAGTTATGAGTATATAAATTATAAATATAAAGATAAATTTGCTCTTTATCTAATTTTCTTTTTTAATTTTTTAAATATAAAGTTGTAATTGTTCTTGAAAAAAAATAAGATTCATGTATAATTATATTGTAAGGTAGGTGTTAGTTTTGTATACAAGTATAGATCTTGGAAGTCATTCTATTAAAATTATAGTATCTGAAAAAGTGAATGATAAGTTTTATGTCTTAGCATCTACAAGTGTTAGAAGTCAAGGAATAAAAAAGGGTATTATTAAAGATAGAGAACTTGTTTTAGAAAGTTTAAAAGAAGCGATCAATGATATAAATAAATCACTTGGAATAAAAATAAAGAAAGTTTTATTAAATTTTCCTTTATATGAATTAAATACTTCAATTGAAACTGGAGAAATAGAAGTAAATGAAACAGTTACTGGAGAAGATATTAAAAGTGTTTTAAAGAAAACAGTTACTGATAATATTCCTAAGAGTTTAGAAGTATTATATTTAGAACCTATCGTATTTGAGATCGATTCTGGAATTCAAGTTGTTGATCCAAAAGGACTTACTAGTTCACATCTTAAAGTAAGATGTGCTGTTTCTACTATTCAAAAAGATGTTTTATATGAATATTTAATTCTTTTACAAGATGCTGGACTTGTTGTTGATGATTTAGTTTATGGAATTGTTGGAGATTATTTTGAAGAGAAAAATAGAGATATTGATAAGAAACTAGGTGTTGTTGTAAACATTGGTTATGGTAAAACTGAAGTTGCAATTATCAATAAAGGAATACTATTAAAGGGTAGTTGTATTCCAATTGGTAGTAGTAAAATAGATAAAGATATTAGTTATATTTATAAGGTAGATAAAAATATTGCCAGTGATTTAAAAGAAAATTTTGCAACAGCATGCTTTACATATGCAGATAAATTTGATATTGTTGAAGTTGAGAATTTAAGTGGAGATAAGATTGTTATAAATCAATTAGAATTGAGTCAAGTTGTTGAAGCAAGACTTAGAGAAATTATAAAAAATGTAAAATATGAGATAAATAACTTAACAAATCGTGAGATAAGTTATATAATTGTAACTGGTGGTATTTCAAATATAACTGGATTTGCATATTTACTTGATAGTGAATTTTCTTATGATAAAGTTCTTTGTAATATCCCAACACTTGGAATCAGAAGTAACAGTTATTCAACTTGTTTTGGGTTGATTAAATATTTTGATAATAAAATGAATTTTAGAGAAATAGACTATACTATGTTTAATGAAGATGACATAGAAAAAATTGCATCAAAGAAAAAGGAAGTTGAGAATCAAAACTTACTTGATAAGTTTAGCTCATACTTGAAAGGTTAAGGAGGAATATATGTTGAGTGGTTTAGAAATGGATCAGATGGCTAAAATTAAAGTAATTGGTGTAGGTGGAGGCGGAGGAAACGCTGTAAATCGTATGATAGAAACTGGGGTAAAAGGTGTTGAATTTATTGTTGCTAACACTGATTATCAAGTATTAACAAAGTCGAAAGCTGATGTGAAAATTCAACTTGGTAAACAATTAACTGAAGGACTTGGTGCAGGAGGAAAGCCTGAAATAGGACGTGAATCTGCAGTTGAATCAAAAAAAGAAATTGAAGAAGCATTAAAGGGTGCTGATATGATCTTTATTACATGTGGAATGGGTGGTGGAACAGGAACAGGTGCTGCCTCAATAGTTGCTGAGATTGCTCAAGGACTTGGTGCACTTACGGTTGCAATTGTAACAAAACCATTTACATTTGAAGGAAGACGTCGTATGGAAAACGCTCTTCAAGGACTTGAAGAATTAAAAAAACATGTAGATACTTTAATTGTTATTCCAAATGATCGATTAAGAGAAATTATTGATAAATCGACTCCATTAATTGAAGCATTTAAAGAAGTTGATAATGTTCTTCGTCGTGGAGTTCAATCAATTTCTGATTTAATTGCTGTTGTTGGACTTGTTAATTTAGATTTTGCTGATGTAAAAGCAGTTATGGAAAAAAGTGGAAATGCCATTATTGGAATTGGTATTGGAATGGGAGAAGATAGAGCAATTGAAGCAGCTAAGCAAGCTGTATCTAGTCCACTTCTTGAAACCTCAATTACAGGAGCAACTGATGCAATTATAA
>CACZOV010000139.1 GCA_902782915.1 uncultured Erysipelotrichaceae bacterium
GTTCCTGTTGCAATTACAAGAGATGATGATACAACATTATCAAGAGCAGAGAGACTAAATACAATGAGAAACACGTTTGGGAATGATTCAAAAGTGTTGGTTTTGTCAAACCATATAAATGCTGGAGGTGGCGAAGGAACCTAATTGTGATTAAATTAAAACATATGATTCATATAGACTTTTATTAATGAAAATAGTTAAGTAGAAGTTATATATGTAATTTTAGACTCTTATCCAAATTCAGATAATCAATTATCTTACTTAGGAACAAAAAAATTGTATTACAAACAAAAAATAATGGTTATAAATTATTAAGAGTTGAAACCAAACTAAAAGAATATAATAATTAAATAGAATTAAAGCCTAGCACTTGTAGCTAGGCTTCTTCTATTTTTACTTCATATGTTTTTACTTTGGCTATATTTAGACCATCTTTTTTATATACTTCTTGTGTTTCGGCTTTTTTTAATTTAATTATTTTATTTTTAAACGTAATCTTTTTATCAAATAGAGTCATACAATCTGTTTCAGTGCTTCTGTCTTTTATATCTCCAACTTTATAATCATTTAACTTTTCATCTGGAACAATGATTTCAACTATTATTTCTCTTTTTATGTCATAGTTTTGATTTGTTACACATGCGTAGGCAATGTCGTAAATAGGTTTATATGCATTATATTCCTTTGGATTAAATGTAAATATTGTTTTAGTTATTTCTTGTATTTTGGAGATTTTGTCATATGAGTTAAACATTTCTAACATACCTTTATAATCTTCATCAGTAAAATTATTTTTATTTGTAATATCTGTGTCTATGAAGTTATTATTGTTTGATGTATCAGTTAAAGTAATGTGCGTATTATTATCAATCATTAAGATGACGCATTTATGAAAATTTTTATAATAATAAATATTAGTAGCATAATTTTTTTTAATCCCTAAATTCAGGTTTTGTTTTGCAATACCTTCTTCATATCTACTACAATCAATACTTAATCTGATATATAACCAATTGCCATCATCAATATTAGAGTAGATTATAGTATCACCTTTTATTTCTTGTTCCTTAAGAACTAATTTATCAAAGTGTTGTGAAAATCTGCCATTATCGAGAGTTAAACTCATAATTAATATTGGCATTTCTTTATCTGTTGGGCCGACATATTGCTTATATCTTTTAGGATCATAGTATTTATCTTTAAAATCATCTATATATTTTTCTACTGAATTATTATTTACTTCTATGAATTTACATAATATATTCGCTTTTTGAATTGTTCTAATGAATTTGTCTATTTCTTCTTTACCTTTAAAATTATATTTAAATGATAATTGGTGATTAAGAAAGGCTTTCTCGTTTTTAGGTATTAGTTCTGGAGCAATCTTGTCATTTGGGTATCTTAGAATCCTATATTTAAAATCATTGCATATATTTTTAGGAAGTTTATTATTTAAAACTATCTCTGCAGCAATATATTCATTTTCTTCCATATTTAAACGTTTTAAAAAAAATTGTGGATTTGAGTTTAATGCAGCTGCTGCTAGTGACTGTTGGTGTAAATTGTTGGTTGGCTCATCTTTGTGAGTTTTTTCTTTTACTTTTTTAGTTTTCCTTTTTGTTTTTATATTAGATAGGATTTTAACAAAATAATCTGTAATATCTTCATATGGTTCAAAATTATTAATTGTAGCTCCTTTATCATTTAATACCGAGCAAAATGCGTTAACTTGATCATCATTTGTTAGATGTATATTTAAAAAATTGATAAAATTGGTTATTTCTAAATTTTTTATAACTTCTTTAGATTTCTTTTTGAATGAAGACTCACCAGATAGATATTTACTAATAGAACTTTTAGTATATGAATCAGCTATTCCATGAGTATTATCATCTACTAAATTATTTATTACTTCTTTAAAGAAAATTGTTTGATTGTTGTTAAAATCAGCACCTATGAAATTAAATAGTATATTCATGAATTCATTAAATTCCATATAATCCCTCCTTAAAATGGAAACTTTGAGAAACTCGAATAAACAAGTGGAAACTTTTGGCACTTTAAGTTTGATATTCTTAACTTGTAATTAAAAAACGCGCGTTTTAGTTACTGGTATTTATTATACCATCTTTTGATAAAACTTCAAAAAGGAGGATGTAATATGTTGAAGTATTTAACTTTGGTGAAATTTATTATTAATATGATTCCAATAATAAATTTTTTTCTAAAGATTAAAAAATGTTATGTATTGAAGGTAAAAATTTCTTTTAATCAAAAAAGTCTAATGGAAAAAAGGGGGTGCGTCATACCAAAGTTCAATTGTATTATCTCTATAAACTATGATACAATTAAAATAAGAGGACTTTGAATTTTTAGTGCCCAAGGGTTCTCTACTTATGGGAAAAATACCTTTATCAATATTCATATTTACAGGTTGGGCATTAGTTTAATTGTAGATTAAATATAAACCTACGATTTATATATTTGTTACTAATGAAAGGAATTAAAAAATGAAAGTAGCAATAAGTAATAAGATTAAAAGTAATAGCATCTTTGATGATGAAAATTATTTAAAGAATTTTAAGAATATAAGATATAAAAATTATAGTATTAGCTCACGTATGTTCAGTAAGGATGTTGCCTTAGTAAGGATTATTAAGTGTCCTGTATGTAATTCTAAAGATATTTTACTAGAAAAGGGTGACGGTGAAAATATTATAGGATTTGATGGACTTGGGATAATATGTAATAACTGCAAAAAGATTTATATATTTTATGATGTTGAGTTTAAGTTTTAATAAACAGTTTTTGCAACCTTGGGGCATAAATATGATTAATCGAGAATAAACTTTAAGAAAAAAGTTTTTATGACAGCCAATAGGTTGTCTTTTTTTGACAATTTTTATAAATTTTATATAATCCTGTGATATAATCTTTATGTAAAGATATGCATTATAAAATATCAGGAGGTAGTTGTATGTTTCAAGAGCTTGTAGACATTAAAGAAAACAATATATATCAATTTGATTTTGAACTTTTAAGTATTTTATTAAAAGATATGACTACTGGAAAAAATATATTATGGGGAACAGACAACTATTTAAGTCGCGGCGACTCTTATTCTCCAGAATGTGAAATTAAATATGAACAGATTACTAGTTACAATGGAAGTATAATAAAACCAAGGACAAAAAAAAGTAAGGTTGAACAAACAAAAAGAATTAGGGATAAGGCAGAAGTATTTACTCCTGCTTGGGTATGTAATAAGCAAAATAATTTAATAGACAATGCATGGTTTAAACAAGAAAATGTATTCAACGTTGAAACTACAACGTCATGGAAAGCAACTAAAAAGAAAATTGGTTTTCCAGAAGGTAAAGATTGGCATGACTATGTTAAAGAATTAAGGATGGAAATCACATGTGGAGAAGCTCCATATTTAGTTAGTCGATATGATACGACCACTGGTGATATAATACCTGTAATGGATAGAATAGGGTTGCTAGATAGAAAAATTAGAATAGTTAATGAAAATGTAAAAGAAGAAAATGAATGGTATGAATGGATAAAAGAAGCATTTAAAAGCATTTATGCCTTTGAATGGCAAGGTGATAGTTTATTAATAGCACGAGAAAATTTACTATATACGTTTTCAGATAATTATAAATATAAATTTGAAAAAAAACCAACAGTTGAACAAGTAAAAGAAATTGCTAATATTATTTCTTGGAATATTTTTCAAATGGATGGAGTAAATTATATAGTTCCTTATAGTTGTAAAAATGAAATATACATCGA
>CACZOV010000140.1 GCA_902782915.1 uncultured Erysipelotrichaceae bacterium
CTCCCAAAAATACATCATTACAATATACTGAGTATATGTTAAATTAATCTCTTTAAGTATTGGTGTATATCGCTTTATAATCTCTTTTGATGCAAGATAAATTGGAAAACAAAGTTGATTTTTTAATTTCAATACTTCACACCTCATATAATTCCTATAAATATTTTTTTATATCTTCTTCTATATTTTTTGGCTCGAAGGTTGGATCATATCGTTTAACAACAATACCATTTCGATCAACTAAAAACTTGGTAAAGTTCCAAGATATATCTGAATTTTTTTTACATGTTGAACTAATTTTTTTAATAGCTTTCATAGACATCTTATTTTTAAATCCATGCACTTCTTCATTAGGTTGTTCTTTTTTTATATATGTAAATAATGGATCTTCTAAATCACCATTTACATTAATTTTTTTAAATTGATCAAAACTTGTTTTATATTTAGCTTGACAAAACTCATGTATTTCATCATCACTTCCTGGTGCTTGATGTCCAAATTGATCACATGGAAAATCTAGTATTTCAAATCCTTTATCATGATACTTTTTATAAAGATACTCAAGTCCTTCATATTGTGGAGTAAATCCACATCCTGTTGCTGTATTTACAATTAATATTATTTTTCCTTTGTAATTATCTAAAGAAAAACTGCTTCCATCTCTTTTTTCAACTTTTAAATCATATATACTCATTTTTCCTCCTTTATTAATTTGTATACAAACAAATATTATCATACATATAAAAAAAAAACAAGATGTTCAAAAAACTTCTTGTTTGATTTAAAACTATCGTTATCATTAATTAATTGATAAATTACCACTTGTTGGATAAATTTGTATATAAGTATTACCATCATTTACAACAAGTCCTTCGCCACTTTCCTTATATTTATAAATTGTTTGGCCATTCTTACTAGATTTTTCCCAAGTAATTGGAATAGCATATCCATTTGTTATATAATAACCATCACCCTGACCAATATTATCTATTTTTTGATAGGCACTATAACCACTATATGTATAATTTGAATATTTTACTCCATAAACTATAATATTTTTAACAGCATATTGCTCATTAGTCACTAAATCAATATTAGGAGTATTATTCATAGATCTTAAATACATTTGTTTAGATGAATCATAAACATAATTTGATGTTCTATAATCAGAATATTTTATGCTTATATTATTAGCATTTAATTTGGTTGTAAATTTATCTAAATTAATTGGATCAGCACTATAAGTTAAAATATTTTTAATTTCGGTTGTTGTACGATATTTTTTATCTGATAGTCCTTGACTTAATAACGAAGTATTTGTAAATAATGTATGTTCCCAAGCACGATTTAAAGATCTATCACGAACACCATATACTCCATCAACATCAATATCATTTATTTTTTCATCTTTTATTCTATTTAAAGCATCTTGTGCTCCACCTGCATGAACATAAATGGCATCATTTTCATAAACATAGTCTAAGTACTGTGTTCTAGCACTTCTTACAGATCCTACCTTATCAAAATCCTTATCTTTAAATAAAGCCATCATTCTCGTAATTCCACCTTCAACCATAAGTTCATATACAATATAAGCATTATTAACACCTGATTGAGGAAGAGCTGCATTATGACAATTTATCATAATAGCATATGGTCTTGTTTTACTTTCAACATTTATTATTTGGACATTTTTAGTATTTTCTGTTGTGTTAGATTCTATTTGACTAGAAGAATTATTTTTTTCAATGTTACTCTCAGTATCATTATTTTTGTTATTAAAAAATAGAAAATAACCTGCAATTATTAATACTAAAACAACTATCATTATAATGGATAAAATCAAATTTTTATTATTTTGAAAACTAATTTTTTTTAAATCGCCATTTTTTTCATTATTCTTTTTAGCTTTTATTGGCTTAAAGTTACCAATATTGCTTTTTAATTCTTTATTTTCATTTAAATCTTTATAATCATTATACATATTATTCATAACTACTCCTACCTTAATAATATTATAAACAAATTCTTAAAAATTCTCAAGTTATATTTTTTTATTTTTTTCAAAAAATACTATTTACGAAAAGAATTCCTTATTATTTATAAATTTTGTTAATTCTTCTTTTATTGATATATTAAATATAAATAGAATTAAAAGATAAATAGGTATACAAATAAATATTGCTAATAATAACTTTAAAATAATAATATCAATATTTAAGTATGAATATAATAACTTTAATATAATTAAAATTATTATATTTGATAATAAAATTTTTAGAAAATCTACATAAAAAACTTTTTCAAATTTATATTTTTCTTTTTTCTTTAATATAACAAACAACAAAATTGTTTGAATAATCATCGCAATTGATGTACCTATTGCTATACCTTTTAATCCTAATTTTTTAGATAAAACAACACTCAAAATAATATTAACTATTACACATAGAACCGTTATAAACATGGGAGTTTTTGAATCATCCAATGAATAATAACATCTAAGTATTATATCATTTGCAGCCATAGAAAACATTGAAAATGAATAGTATAAATATACATTACTTGTTATAGCAACCGAATTTGCATCAAATTCACCTCTTCCAAAAATAGCATTAATTATTTCAGAGTCAAATACAGTAGATAACATAATAAATGGTAAAATAACTAACAAAACTATATTTAAACTTTTTACTAATAAATTTAAAACTACCTCTTTCTTTTTCTCAATAATTAATTCATTAAATCTAGCATATAAAACAGTCATTAAAGAAACACTAAAAATACCATATATAATGCCAATAATTCTATTTGAATAATTAATGGCTGAAATTGATCCAACCGAAAATGATGAAGCTAAGTTTTTATCTACAACTAAATTTAATTGTTGAAATAAAACAGTTATAACCATTGGCCAAGAAAGAACCAATAATTTTTTTAAATTTTTTTCTTTAAAATTAATTGTAAATTTATATTTATTAAACTTATGAACAGGAATTATGTGAACAATAGTTTGTACAAACATCCCAAGTATAGTACCAAATACAAGTGCCCATATACCATACTTTTTTGAGAAAATAATTACTGCTAAAACAGAAATAATATTATAAGGTATAGCAGCAAGCTGAGGAATATAAAATTTATTATTTGAATTTAAAATTCCTCCAAAAATGTAACTAGACATTGTAAAATATATTGTAACTGACAGCACTACTAACATTTTAGATGATAATTCTATACCTTCCCTTGAAAGAGAAGGAGCAACAAGAACAACAATTTTTTTTGAAAATAATAAACATATTATCATTAAAATAGTTGTGAGTAAGATTGAAATTGTAATCAAATTATTAATAAAATATGATGCATTTTTTTTATTATTTTTTAATAACTTCGTATATATAGGAATAACTGCAACAGAAATTGCAGCACCAACTGCTGCAAATGCTATTGTTGGAATATTTTGAGCAACGAAAAAAGCATCGGTTTGCAAAGAAGTACCGTAATTTGATGCAATAATAATTTCTCTTAAAAATCCAAATATTTTACTTAATAACACGCATACCATTAATAATATTGACGTTAATATCATTAGATAATCACCTCCTATATATATATATATTTAGAAAAAAAATCATTGATATAATAAAATAGCTCGTTATCAAAGGTTGAAAAAAACTAAATCCTAAAATCAATACAAATACCAATAAAAAATTATATTTTTCTTTATTTAATAAATTATTTTTCATAATATCAATAACATAATTTTTAACAATTAAGAAATAGACTATTAATCCTGGCAAACCAAAAGCTAACCATATTTCTAATATAAAATTATGAGGACTTTGAGTAATTGTTACTGTTTTATCAAACTCTTGAAATTGCATATTTACAGTAATATCATTACTAGATTTTCCAAAAATTGGATTATTCTTAATATATTCTATAGATTTATTCCATAAAGATTGACGCATTGTATTACTATCAATAACATTTATATCTGTACTCGATAATTTTTCATTCGAACTAATATTGTTATTAACATTATCTGATAGCTTAGAACTATTATTATTTTCTTCTGATAATTGATTTTCAGTATCTACTTTTTTATCAGAATCAAATTTAATATTATCGACAATTTTTTTATCATCAAATTTTAGACTAATGTTAAAGATACTCGTTATTGGTTTTATTGATCTACTAAAATTTTCACGACAATCGTAAATATTACATTTAATAAAAATTATAACAATGGAAACTATAATTCCAATAAATAAAAAATAACGTAATAAATTTTTTTTATTTAAATTAATGTTAAAAAAATAAGAAAATGTTATTGCTAATGGACAAGCAAAAAAAGCAAGTCTCGATCCAGAAAACATAGAATAAATA
>CACZOV010000141.1 GCA_902782915.1 uncultured Erysipelotrichaceae bacterium
GTTATTATCATAAACATAAATGTCTGCTTCTGGCAAAACTTTTTGAAAATCTTTAATAACTTTTTGAATCGTCACTTCTTCATTATACGCGGGAAGTAAAACTGCAATTTTTTCTTTCATTTTTTCTTTTTCCTTTTTATTTTATTTTAAAAAAATCATTATACTTACTAACATAGTTTTTACCTATGGAAATCTCATATTGAATTAATTTTAAATCTTCTTCAACTTGCTTTTGTGCATCTGATAATTGATCATCAGGGGTATTCTTATTTTCTAAAACACAAGTTAATAGAGCATAATATGTTGAAAGTAGTAACATATATCTGTTAATGGACATTTCAAACAATACATTAAAATAATTGAATTCTAAAAAAGCTCCTTTAACCTTTTCTATCATGCGTCACTTTCTCCAAACTCCTTCTAATAATATACTTAACGGCTCTAGCTGGGCCAATAAAAATATATTTAAAGGCACCTTTTATACCACCCATGTATGTGAAGTCTACATAAGTGTGCGGAGCACTATCACCACGTTCATTATATAATTTGTTATCTACAAACGGCGTCATATCAATTGGATTCTTAGAAATTCTAAAATCATAATGTTCATTCCACGCAATGTAGATAAGAAGGCGTTCGATAGCGTGTAGAATAGAATTTTGAGGTAGTGGTTCAGCAGGAACATCTTCATCAGTTAATCCTAAATCAAATAATGGTTTTAATGCGTCATACTTAAACCAAACGTATGTACCGTAACTCATGACAAAATTATGGAAATTATTAAAATCAATCGCTTTAGTCATTCCCATTTGTTGCCACAAATCATTCATTGCAGGAGCAATCAAATTTTCATTCCATGCATCAACAATTTTGTTAAATCTAAAGAAAGTTGGAATATCTGCAATAACAATACCCAATTTATCATTGTCAAAGTTAGCCAAAATATTGTCAGCAGGTTTGATAAGCATATCTATCAGTTCGTTACGCCAAGACTCACCTGCCCAAAAATCTGCTTCCTTAGACTTTTTAGTATGGAAATGTCCAATATAATCATAATCTGACAAATAGTCTTTTAATTTTAACATTGGAAGGACATCACGACCAACATTTCCAGTTACAAAAATTTGAGCATCTTTGCCATTACTACGTAAAATAGATTCTATCTCTTGTTTTTTAGTAGCATTATCTGTTGTGATAAACAAATCATAAACAAAATGGAAGTTTTCAAAAGCATCCAAAAAATCTTCTAATAAGTCAACATAAAAGACATGAAGATGTACCGCAATTTTTTTCCCAGCTAAAGAACCACCGATTGCTGGTTGCAGATACTTACGTGCTAAAAGATATTTAAAATCTGGGAAATTAATCTCAGACATGTGAGAAACAATTAAATCAACTGGATAATCACTTGTTTTCTCGATTTCATCTAAAAGATATGGTGTTATATGCTGATTATTATCGATTGCTTTAACTTTTATAAATGGAACTCTGTGATTTAAGATTGCTGTTGGATTATAGTATGAGAAATCCGCATGTAGCATATGACTAGCATCTTCGTTAACAGTATTAAAAATAACCGCATACTTAAAGCCAGCATCTATAAATTTTGTTGTTACTTGCGTTTCGTAATTATCAATAACATCTTGAACATTGGTATAATTTTTTACATTTTCCCAAAATTCTCTAAATGCGTGAGAAGTAATAACCGATTTTTTAAAAGTAATAAAATAACTTTGAATATGTTCACGAAATCCCTGTGTATAACGTGATTTTGGAGTTTCGCGATTATTTGTTAATCCCCAAAAATCTACATTTTCATCAGCTTCATATTTTAAATAATATTCTTTAATATCCCAAAGTGGACCAAAGCATGTATCATTCATAATAGTGATAGAATCATAAGTTTCTAGTTCTTCGAATCCAACTTTTGACATTCCATCTCGCCAAGCTGCAAAATCAAAACCAACATTCTCTCTTTGAATAAAATTGTCCACTAAATGAAGGTCAACCAATTTTTGATAATCTTTATCACTAACTGAGCTATTTGAAATAAATACTACATTAGAAAAAATCTGACGCATTTTTGTTAGCTGATAACAAACATGCGAACTAATGCGATTGTACTTATTAAAATGGACGTACAATAATAAACGTTTCATTTTTTTCTCCTAAAAAAGTTGATAATAGCTGTTGGAATTGTCCAACGTCGTGAATGAGTAACCGAATTATAAGCAACAATCATTCTCTCTAGCTCTTGTTTATAATACTGTCTTTCATCATCGACTTGTTTATATTTAATTCTGCATGACTCTAATTCTTTCACGCGACTATCAAGATGCAACAAATCTCTCGAAAGAATTTTTGCAATATAATCATCTTGATTGATATCATCAACATTAAACATCTCATAATCCAATGTAAATGATTTTGAGCGTAATATTGAAATATCATATACTAGTTGAGGATCGTTATCTTTAAACATTACGTAATTACCAATGATGTCACCATTAGTATAACTTGGTAAAATTTCGGTGTTAGATTCATTGTTAACTAGAGCAACTCTCTTATAAAAGCTTGGTAATTCAGACAAATCAATTCGTAAACTAGTAGCTTCTTCTGGAACACTAAAAAAGACATTGTCTTTGTACTGTAGTTGAAATTCCAGTGCTTTTTCTTGAGAAAATCCTTCTTCTAGTGTTGCATAATAAATTGTTACTTTTTGAGAACTTACTCGTGAATGGAAATAATCATGCTGAGACAATTCTTTTTCGAACTCATTATGGCGTTCTAACAATATACGAAGTATCTCTTTATAATTTGCATTAGGATACTTATCAAGATATGCCAACTGAGTTTCTAAAAGTTTATCAAAACGTTTATCAAGTGCTTCTTTACTCTTAGGGCGAGAATCTGAACCTTGGTTAACACGATAAGCTACTGTCGCTTCTGGCAAAAAAACAAATTGAGTATGATTAAACAAATCAAGCTGCAAATTAAATGTATCATCAGCAGTGTTGATATCATCATTTAACATACTATTTACGAGTAACATTAAATCACGTTTAACTAACCAAGTTGATGGTGCCGTAAAACCACGTGTTGCCATCATCTTCTCATAAGTATCTGAAATGGCAATAATTTTACGAGTAAAGACATTTCTTTCAATAATCACGCCATCTTCATCAACAAAATCAACATCAGTTCCACACCAGTCTGACTCTGGGTGATTTTTCAAAAAATTTAATTGCTTTTCTAACTTACTATCATCAACCCAATAGTCATCTCCATCACATCGAGCAATATACTCTCCGCTGGCAGCTAAACAAGCTTTTCCCCACGTCTTAGTAATCCCTAAATTTTTATCATTATATATTGCAATAATTTTTTCTGGATATTGCTGAGCAAACTCTTGAATAATTAATTTTGAATTGTCTGTTGAAGCATCATCAATAAGAATGACTTCCAAATCAACATTTTTTTGGCTCAAAAAACTTTCAATTGCTTTATTAAGCCACTTCTCCTTATTATAAACCGTACAAATAACAGAAACAGTCGGAGTATTAGCTTCAGACATCTACTACTTCTTATCCTTTCTAACTATTATTCCGATAAAATTTTCCAACTACCGTTTCTTTGAATGATGCCAGAAGCAGAGTCTAGCGCAGATAAGTCATCCAGAGCTATATCATCTCGGTTAATAACAATAATAGGTGAGTTATCTGAGTTAGCAAATGCATACATTTCTTTTGATTTTCCAAGAATAGTAACTTCTAATTTCAATTTCATATCATTAACCTGATCCAATGAACATGAATAAGAGTATGATTTATGACCGGTACCTGTCGTTGGAATATCAGTTGCATTATCATTGTACATCCATATTTTTCTATCAATATCAGTTAATGAAAATACAATATGAGTTTCGACATCTTTTAGAACATCATAAGAAATTTTAAATTCAATTTTTTCTTTAGGTGTAATTTTATTTGGAGACAACAGTTCTACTTTTAAGTTGTCAACAAAAATTTCAGCTTCTTTTTTGCTTTCAGCTTCTTCATCACTTTGCACATCTTGAGGAGCTGATGAGACGGCATTATCAAAACTGTATTGATTGGCAACATCTTCAGGATTACCATACGCTTTAACCAAACCATTTTCAATCAAAACAGCACGGTTACAATATTTCTTAACTGCTCCCATATCATGGGTGACAAGAATAGTTGTCTTACCACTTTCTTTACGTTCCATAAAGTAATCGTTACATTTACGTTGGAAAGCTTCATCACCTACGGCAAGA
>CACZOV010000142.1 GCA_902782915.1 uncultured Erysipelotrichaceae bacterium
AATCCAAGTTCACGCCTTGCAAGTTCATTAGAAGCATAACAAGCATCTATATCTCCTTCTCTTCTTCCAACTATTTGATAATTAACTTTAACATTATTAACTTTTTCAAACATATTTACTAGTTCTAAAACACTAGTACCATGTCCTGTTCCTAAATTATAAATTTTAAGTCCCGTTTTTTTATTTTTTAAAGCTAAAACATGTCCATACGATAAATCTGATACATGAATATAATCTCTTACTCCAGTTCCATCACTTGTATTGTAATCATCACCAAAAATATTTAAAACCGGAAGACGTCCATTTGCAACTTTTACAATATATGGCATTAAGTTATTTGGTATTCCATTAGGATCTTCCCCTAAGAGTCCAGATTTATGTGCACCTATTGGATTAAAATAACGAAGAATTGTAATATCAAAACTTGGATCAGACTTATACAAATCTTTTAATATATTTTCAATCATTAATTTTGTTGTTCCATATGGATTAGTTGTTGATAAAGGAAAATCTTCATAAATTGGCAAACTTTTAGGATTACCATAAACTGTTGCACTAGAAGAAAATACTATTTTTTTGACATTATATTCAGCCATAAGATCAAGTAAATTTAAAGTAGAAATTATGTTATTTCTATAATAAAGAAGTGGCTTTTCAACACTTTCACCAACCGCTTTAAGTCCAGCAAAGTGAATTACTGAATCAATACTCTCTTTTTCAAAAACATTTCTTAACTTTTCTTTATCACACATATCTACTTTATAAAAAGAAACATTTTTTCCTGTTATTTTTTTTATTTTATCAAGAACATCTTCTTTAGAATTTACAAGATTATCAACAATTACTACATCATATCCTGACTCTAATAAATCAACTGTTGTATGTGATCCTATAAAACCACATCCACCACTTACTAATACTTTCATTTTATCACTCCTCATATGTAACTATTTTTTTATCTGTTTCTATTAACTTATTTTCTGAACTTTTTGGTATTACTATTATATCTTTATTTCCATCAGATATATATCTTGTTTTTTCTAATAATTTAAAAGTCATTTCTAAATCAAATTCACGTCCATTATTATCATAAGCTCTTACCCTTTTTAAGAATGTTTTATCAAAACTAGTATCAAATGGACTAACTTCAGGTTCCCATCCTACTCGAAGAGCTGCTTCAGTATTGTATTTAAATCCATCATACTCTCCATTTAAAATAAATTCATAATTTTTGTGACCTTTTGAATAAGGTGAACCAAATGGAAGTGCAATAATATTTACATATTTTCCAGGAATCAAATTTTCTAGTTTTTTATACATATTTCCGACTTCTTCTTTGGTTTTATATATTGATATCTTAGTAAAATCGACATGAGATATAGTATGATTTCCAATATCATAACCATTTTCTAACAAAAATTTAATAATATCTTCATTATATTCAGGTTGATTACATAATCCACCATTTAGAAAGAAAGTTGCTGTAACATTAAAATCTGGATATTTTTTCTTAATTTTTTCAAGTACTCCTATTGCCGAATTAGGATCAAATTCTAAAGATCCATCCTCATTTTTCTTTATTACACGAAAATTATTTGCATTTCCATCATCAAATGTTAAAATGATAGGACTATATCCAAGTGAAACATCAATATTTCCATCAATATAGTCTTTTAATCTTATCATTCTATATCCTTTTCCATAATACATTTCTAAATCTTCTAAAAAAGCATTACTTGTTCTATTATACCCATCTTTATCAACATTTCCACCTGTATATTGATTAGTTGTAGTATCAACAATTCCGTGATACATCATAATAGGTACACGCCCTAATTCATTAACTTTATTTTTTTTAAATTCATCAATCGGTAAACTTCCTAAAGAAACAACTAAAGTTAATTTATTACCTTCAACATGTCCTTCTATAATTTTATTTTTAGAGATAGAATCATTATAATCATAGAAAACATCAAGCTCTAACTTTTTTTCTTTAGCATATTCAGAAGCTCTTAGATAACTAATATTTTCAAAATCAGTTATTTCTTCATCAATTGTTTTAGTAATTCCTTTTAATAAATTAATATCCTTATCTTGTTTCAAAGAATATAGAAAAATAGCAAGAATAACAATTAATCCAACAAAAACAAATAACCCCTGTTTTTTTAATTTTCTTCTCTTTCTCATACCAATCACATCTTAATTGTACCAAATTACTAATGCAAAGTCCATTATTTAATTAAAAAAAATATATTATTTACTATTTACTTAACAAAGTAACCATAAATAATTATTTATATAATAAATTTATATATTTTTAGTTTATTATAATTATTAAATTTATTTATAGAAAATAAAATAATATTGGAGGTAAAAATGAATATAGAAAATAACGATTTTGATCAAAAACCAAACAAATGCTGTCCTAAAATAGTTTTTGCTATTCTTCCAACTGGAGCAACTGGTTCAACTAACGTTGGTCCGACTGGTCCGACTGGCCCTACTGGTGATGTTGGTCCAACTGGTCCTACTGGTGATGTTGGTCCAACTGGTCCTACTGGTGATGTTGGCCCAACTGGTCCTACTGGTCCTACTGGCCCTACTGGAGAAACACCTACATTAGCAATTGGAACTGTAACAACTGGTGAACCTGGAACAGAAGCAGCTGCAACTATTACAGGAACTGCGCCAAACTTTATTTTAAATTTAATTATCCCACAAGGTCCAACTGGGCCTATTGCCTAAAAATCATTTTAAAACATAAAAGATCTAAGACTTATACAGTCATTAGATCTTTTGTTTTTTCTTCTAATTTTTCATCTACTATTTTATTATATTGATTAACAAATTCTTGAACTCGATCTTCACATCTTTTGAAGGTATCTTCAGAAAGATTTGCATCTTTTAATAAATCAACAGCATCATGTCTATTATTTCTAATAGATACTTTAGCATCTTCACAAATTCCTTTTGCTTGCTTAACAAGTTCACGTCTTCTATCTTCTGTTAAAGCTGGAATAATAATTCTAATACATTCTCCATCATTATTAGGAGTATAACCTAAATTTGCTTCAAATATTGCTTTTTCAATATTTGATAAACTTGACTTATCAAATGGCTTTAACATAAGTTGTCTTGCTTCTGGAATAGAAATTGTAACTAAACTTTTAAGAGGAGTAGGACTTCCATAATAGTCAACCATTACTGAATCAAGAATAGCTGGATTAGCACGTCCAGCACTTATCTTTTTAAGTCTATTTTCAAGTGATGTAATCGAATTTTTTAAATTTGCTTCTAAATCATTTAATATTTCTGTTTCCATATATTCCCTTTCTTTATTTTTATTTTATCTTTTTTTCTTTTAAATATCAAGTTTTTTTATTAACTTTTAAATACTATAGCCTCTTTTAATCATTAGATCATCTAAATACATTAAATACTTTTGGATATAATTATATGTATAGGGACAATATTCCAATAAGTCTAATGGATATACAAAAAAACAAGCAAATGCTGAAACAAAATATTCTACTTCATTTGAAATATTAGCTTCTACTCCTAAATTATCAATATAAAATAACTTTGTTTTATAAAAATGTTTTTTCTCTTTTGCATACGTTTCTTCAAATTCACTACACCTACTTAAAAGAAAACGATTATATCCATCCACTAAATGTCCTATCTCATGCACTAAAATATTTCTTACAATGCATTTATTAAATTCATCACATGATAAACCATATTCTTTAGAATTATATTTTTCATAATAATTTTCATGCAAACATGCTTCCACATAAGAATTTAATTCAGATGAATCAGTAAAACCAAAAATAGATGTATGAACTTTATGTCCAAAAATCTTCTTATACTCAAATTCTGCTGAATTATCATCTTCTAATAATATTACATGCTCATTTTTATTATTTAAAATTCGTAAAATTGATAATGGTAATTGACTTACTATATTTATTGCATAATTTTTATATTCTGGATCGCCATCAATTTCAACGATATATGGTATAAAATTTTCTACTTCTGAACTACTTGTAATAAATGAATTAGTAATAGCAAATAAAGTTAAAATTTCAGATATTTGCTTCATTTTTTTTAATAATTTTTTTTATCCATAAAACCACCCAAATAAGTATAGCAAATATTATTAATCAATACTACTATATTATATTTTTTCTTAAAAAAGTTTTTATATCCTTATTTATATATATGCCTATTTTTCCATTTAAGACTATTTTTATAAATCCAAGACCATATATAACTAAATCTTCATGAAATAACAAGTCATACTCTTTATAAGCCAAATTTTTTAAAGTATCATGTCTTGAATTTATTTTTTTTACCTTAATCCCATTTGGGATATATAACGTAAAACTATTTCGATCTCCTTCTAAATAATCTATTCTTAAAAAATCACCTATCAATAAACTTTGACCATAACTAATTTGATAAGTTTTAGGTTTTATTTCCTTTTTAGTATTTAATATTTTATAATATTTTTTATCTAAATAATGAATTATATTTCCAAGTTCTACAATTCCTGGTGTATCTATAATTGTTAAATTTTCATTTAATTTTATTTTTATTTTTTGAAGTGTTGTTTCAGGCATACTAGATATTGTCAAGTTAGATTCTTTATTAGAATAATTTCCACTTATTTTATTTATTAAACTACTTTTTCCTGCATTAGTTTCTCCAACAAAGTAAACTTCCCTACTTTTTTTATATTTATATATTTTTTTTATTAATAAATCTAAATTATAATTATTTAAACTACTTACAATAATAATATCTAAAAAACTAGTTTTTTCTCTTAAATAAGCAATTATTTTTTCGTCTTTTACACTTTTTTGTAAAACATCCTTTTTATTTAAAACCAAAATAATAACATTATTTAAATACTTTTTAATACCTTCTATATCTTCATTTATATTTAAAATATCAACTATATATAAAACTAAATCCTTTGTTAAAGAAATATTTTTTAAAATTTTCTCATAATCTTCTTTATCTGTTTCTATACTTACAACTTCTCCATAGTTTTTTACTTTAAAACATCGAGTACATAGATCGTTTTCTAAATTTGGAGTATATCCTGGATTTAAAATATTTTCATTTTGAAGTTCTACTCCACATCCTATACATTTTTTCATCTATAATATTCTCCTTTTTTTATTTTATATTTTCTTTTAATTAGGTTTTCAATTTTTCGATTAATTCTTGTTTTTTTAAGATCATAAGGATCCATTTGATCTACTAAAATAGTTAATAAGTTTTTTCTATTTCCACCTAATATATCAGTTAAGATCTGATCTCCTACTATAACCATTTTCGAATAATTAATATTATATTTTTTTTTAATTTTTCTAATTGATTTTAAACTAGGTTTTAAACTAAAAGAAAAAGTATCACATTTTAAATTTTTACAAAAAGAATTAACTCTTTTTTTACGACTATTGCTTGCTATTACAACTTTAAATTCTTGATTTAATTCATTTAAAAATTTTTCTACTTCACTACTACAAATATTTTCTTTTACTTTTCCAATTGTATTATCAAGATCAAAGATAATTACTTTATAACCATCCATTTTTAATTTTTTATAATTAATACTAAATATATCTTTTTCGTACATTTTAGGAATAAATAAATTCATGATATCCTCCTTAATCTTTAAGAGCTAAAAATCTATAATCATAATAATAACTACTATTAATAATTAATATTTTATTTTGTATACATTCTCTAAGTATTTTTTTCTTTAATTCGTATTCTTTTATATTATACCATTCAAAAGGAAATAAACCATCTTTATTTTTTAATATATTTTTATACATTACCTCAAGTACTAAATATTCTTTATCTATATTCATAACTACCCTCTCTATTCTTTTTAATATAATTATCTAAAAATAAAATTAATTCATCTCCGATCAATTCTTTTAAAACTATAATAATTTCTTTATTATTTGACTTTTTAATAGCATCATAGTTTGCTAAACATTCATCAAATGAGCGAGTTTTTAAACTATCAAAATAAATAGATCCATGTCCTGATATACATTTAAAATCTATATCATCAAAAAACTTTCCCTTAAAAATAGAATCTAATAAATTTTCAAGCATTCTATATTCGCTAAAATATTTTTTTTGATTAAAATAAATAAACTCATTTTTTTCATTTTCTAAATATTCTAATACAACATCTTTAAAATTAAACTCCATAACAAATGGGTAATTTACAGTTTTCTTTTCACTATTAAAGATCTCAATTAATAAAGGCATATCAGTTTTTAATTCACGATAAACATGTTCAACATAATTATCAAAACTTTTATACATTTTTAAAACTTTTTTAATATATAAAGTCTTAAATCTATCTTTAGATTTTTCATATTCCGTGTGAAATTCTTTTAAATATTTTTTAATTTTTTGATAATTTTCTTCATTATCTATTCTGCATCTAATTTCTTCATATTCAGCTAATACATCATCTTGATTTTCAAAAGAAGAGTATAAAAAATGACTAAATTCATGATTATACATTAAAGATTCTCGAGTATTTGATATAAATTCTAAAGATTTAGGATCATAGCTTTCTAAAGATTTATTTTTAGAATCAATAAACTTAAAATCTTTATGATTCTTTTTAAATTCAATTAGTTTTTTTATATCAATAATTGCTCTTTCATGATTTTCATTTAAATTTCTTTTTAATTCATTAGTAACAAAATCTAGTATTTTTATATCACAATCTTTAAATAAATTTACAAACTCTTCAATTAAAACTTGATCAGATTCATTAAGTAAATTTAAATCTTTTGTCTCATCTGATATAAACAATTTAGGCAATACTATACCATGTTTTAAAAATATATATCTTATCTCTTTTTCATAATAATAAAAGTCATTAAAACTTATTTTTCTAATATTATTATATAAAATTATTTTTTCTTGATCTGAAATTTTATCAAGAATAATATCAAGTATTAATTTATCATTTCTTTTTTCTAATAATACTTTCAAAGAACAAGAAAGAATAGGTTTTATAATATTATATTTTAAATAATAATCTAAAAAATCTATATGTTGCATTAAATAATTATCCATTTTATCACTATGAATTCCTTGTTCTAATAGATATTCAATTAAATATTTATCTTTATATTTATATTCAACTAATTCATTTATAAAAGAAATATTGGAAAGAGCAATAAAATCATTATTTTCTAAAAGTTTTATATATTTATCCATTTCTTCCTCCAAGCTTTTTTATTATTATTCAAAAATATTATAACATATCTTTTATATATAATAAAATACCACTAAATAATGGTATTTTATAAATTGTTTACATCACTTAAATATTTTTTTAATTCTTTAGCAACATCAATTGGTATTACAGTGCTAAGTTCTTCAACACTAGCATCTTTTATTTTCTTTAAAGATGAAAACTTCTTTAATAATTCTTGACGACGTTTTGCACCTATTCCTGGAATCATTTCTAAAATACTTGCTAAATTTCCTTTATTTTTAATTTGTCTATGATAAGTAATTGCAAATCGATGAACTTCGTCTTGAATTTTTGTTAAAAAATGAAATAAATGACCATGAGTATCTAATTCTATTTCAGTTAAATCACTATTAACAATTACACTTGTCCTATGATGTGAATCTTTTTTTAAACCTATTAAAGTAATATTTAAATTTAAATCATTTAATATTTTATGAGCAGCCATAACTTGAGTTTCTCCACCATCAACAATTATTAAATCAGGCATTTTACCATGTTCCATTAATAAACGATAATATCTTCGATAAATAACTTCTTCCATAGCTTTTAAATCGTCTTTGACATTTGCATCAATTTTAAATTTTCGATATTCATGTCTAAGTGGTAGAAAATTTTCAAATACAACCATTCCGGCAACATAATAAGTACCAAATAAATGAGAATTATCAAATGTTTCTATTCTTTCAACTTTCTTTTTTCCAAGAATTCCTGATAATTCTCGAACCGATTCAAGTCTAATTTTTTCATCTTGAGTAATAGTTTTTAACTCTTCATCAAGAATTATTTGAGCATTTTCTTCTGCTAACTGCATTAATTGCTTTAAATCACCTCTATATGGAGTTCTTACATTAGTATTTAAATATCGACTCAATATTTCTGAGTCAATTCCTTCAGGAACAAGTATTTCATGGGGAATAACTTCTCTTTCATAAAATCTAATTATATATTCTAAAAATGCATCCTCTTTTGTATCCAATATATTTATAATTTTTTTACTTCTTCCAAAAAGAGTACCAGATCTAATAAAAAATACTTGAATTGACAAATAATTTTCATCACTATAATAATTAAATAAATCTAAATTAATTTCTTTATTTAAAACAATCTTTTGATTTTTTAAAGTAATATTAATATCATCAATCATTTGTTTATATTCTAAAGCTTTTTCAAAATTCATTTTATTACTTGCATCATTCATTTTCTCTTTTAATTCTTTTAAAACATGACTAGAATCTCCATTTAAAAAAGCTGTTATTTCCTTTTTCATTTTTTCAAGTTTATCTAAATCCACATGATTTTTACAATATCCAAGACACTCTCCTAGATGATAATATAAACAATAATCTTTTTTTAGCTTTTCACATTTTCTTAATGGATAAATTCTATTTAGCATATAAGTAACTCGTCTTGCTGCACCAACATTTGGATATGGCCCATATAAATTGCTTTTATTCTTTTTAGTTTTCGTATTTCTTACAACTTTTAATACAGGATATAATTCTTTAGTAAACTCTATATAAGGATAACTTTTATCATCCTTAAGTAAAATATTATATTTGGGATTGTATTTTTTTATTAGAGTAATTTCTAAAATTAAACTTTCAAGTTCAGATGAAGTTACAATATATTCAAAATCCTTAATATCTGATACTAACTTTTTAGTTTTACCAGTTACACGTCCTGTAAAATAACTCTTAAGTCTTCTCTTTAAATTTTTAGCTTTTCCAACATAAATTATATTACCATCTTGATCCTTCATTTGATAACTACCAGGAAGTTCCGGAACAAGTGCTAACTTTTCTTTAAACATAATCCCACCTCTTTTCTTATATCAATTATACAGAAAAAAACTAGTTTTTACTAGTTTTTTAATTCAAAATTCATTTTTATTAAAATTAATCTTCAAATTCATCTATTTTAATTTCAGATATCTTTTTTAAACTAAATTTTTTAATTTTATTTTCTAACATAATGTTTTCTAAATTATCTAGTTTAATAAGATATTCTTTTTTTATTAAAAAATTATAACTAATAGTAGAATCCATCAAGTCTTTATGTAACGAAAAATTAATTATTTCAAAATTATTTTCTTTAAAATATTTATCTATTTCTAATTTTACATTTTCAAATACCTTGTTATTTATATTTAAATCTAAATTATATTCATATTCTATTTCACGACTTCCACTGATATTATTTACAAGTTTATTGATATATCTAAGAATAATATTGGAAAATAAAATAACAATTGTACCAATTATTGCTTCAAATATAGCTCCACCAGCAACAAGTACTCCTATTGCAGCATCACACCATAAAGTTGCTGCAGTAGTAAGTCCTCTTACTTTTTTTCCATCTTTAAGAATTACACCTGCTCCAAGAAACCCCATCCCAGTTACTACCTGACTTGCAATCCTTGAAATATCATTTGATCCAACATTAATGGAAAAAGTTACAAACAAAAAACTTCCAATAGATACGAGTATACTTGTCCTAAGACCTATTATTCTTCTTCTGTATTGTCTTTCTATTCCAATTAAAAAACTTAATAAAAAACAAACACTTATTCTAAATAAAAATTCATAATTCATATATTACCTCTTTTATTCTTTTACCTTATGTTTTAATTATATTATACAAATATTATATCGTCAATTATTTATTTCTTTGAATAATATTATTAACCTCATTTCTTGTTTAATTTGCTTCTGTTATCTTTTCCTTAAATTTTTTTCTATTCTTTTATCCCATATCATATAGAGTACTCCTTATCTTTAGATAATCTATCTAGTTTATTTCGATAACTATTAAGCATATTCTCATTATTTACAAGACTATCTTTCTTTAACATTATTGTAGCATATTTTTTAACTTAGAAAGATTGATATTCATAAATTTTACAAAAAATTAGTTTTTTCTTTCTTTAAAGATGAATATTCCCATGTCATTTTTGATATTTTATCTATTTCTTCTCTATCTTTTATACACTCATACCAATTAAGTTTTATTAGCATTCCTTGAGTAGCCTTATCATAATGTTCACCAATTAAGTAACTATTAATTACTCTATTAGCTATATAAGTTACATTTCGAACATATTCTAAACCAGCATTATTATTAAGCTCAATATTTAATATTTCATTCCTATAATGAACTACCAAATCTAATCTTTTTCCCTTATATCTATTGCTAATGAAGGTGATTCAATTCTACCTACTTTAACCTTTCCATGAATATCCTCATATTTACACTTAAGTATTTTCATAACCAACAATTCTATAGTATCCATTTCATACTCATTAAACATATCCTTGAATATTCTATCTCCTCTTATTTCTAATATTTCATTTTCTTTTAATTTCATTTCATTAATCATATTATTATTTTCTCCTTTGTTGATTTTTGAAATTGAATTAACCGGTTACTTGATTACATAATAATAAGATAAATAAAATGTATCAAATTTTGTAAATTTACTTTTTGTTTATAAACTTAATTAAATATAATTTTTTACAATTATTATTTTTATAATCTTAGAAATTAATATAATTTTTTATTATAAAATTATTAGACTAATAAAAAAAGAAGAATTATTCATTCTTCCAAGGCATTTCACGATTTATAGCTAAAACTGGACGAGACGTAACGTTAGTGTGGGTACCACCATTAACAGAATGAATAGTATAAATACCAGGTAAATATGTTAAATATCCCCCTCTTAAATTCCATGGTTTTGTATTATCTGGATAAACTATTAAATCACTATACCATCCATATTGACTATTATCTAAATTTTTTTTTAAAATTTCCTTTGTCGCATCTCCTAGTTTAAATTTTTTCAAAACACTTGAAGAACTATATGAATATTTATCATAATACTTACTTAAAGGAATAATTGGTTGATTCCAAATGCCTGCCTCAGAAACAATAAAATTTCCAGTTGAATCAACAATGTTTGCCATCGTATAACAATATGTTCCAGACATATCATACACTCCATAAATTGTTCCAGTAGTTGAGGCACCAGTTCCTTTATATCCATCTCCATTATTTATTAAATTATTATATAAATATGTATTTGAATTTAATACACTACCACTAGAAGAATTATAAGAACCTCCTGAATAACCTGATTTTAAATCGGAATTATTATTTAAATAAATTTCTTTATATGCACCTTCATAATCATTATTACCTTGTTTTCCATATTTAGACCCACTAAGATAAGCCACTGCTCCCCATTCCATATTTTTTATCATATGAGTATCAAAGTTATTAGAATCATTTGCTATTTCACCTGTTAAGTTACTACTAGAATCTAACCATGTTGTTGCACTTTCTGAATTACTAAATCCATGAATATTTCCATAGATTTCCATTCTTCTAATATTCGCAAAACGAGTTGAAATATTTTCATATCTTAAACTATATTGATCTGGTTTTATTAAAATATTTAAATTCGTCTTATTACAATAAGTAGAGTTTTTATTTGTATTGCAATCATCATCATCTGTTGACATTTCAAACTTAGCCATCCAAAATCCTGTTAATTCTTCTCCATTACAA
>CACZOV010000143.1 GCA_902782915.1 uncultured Erysipelotrichaceae bacterium
AAAAATATTTTTAGTTCTAAATAATAAATATAAAATTCCAAAGAAAAGGATTAAGTGTATAACCTTAAAATATTTTATTAAAAAAGCATATGGTTTTCTAATTATCATTATATCCCTCTATTCTAGATTGATTATACTATAAATTATTAAAAAAAAAAAGAAATTTAAGTTATTTTCTTTATTTTTTTACAAGTACTTTATCTTTTATTGATACATTATTATATAATTCTTTAGCAATATTTACAGGAAGATTTACACAACCATGACTTCCATTTTCTTGATAAATATTTCCTCCAAAAGTTTTTCTCCAAGATGCATCATGTAATCCTTCTCCACCATTAAATCCCATCCAGTATTTAACAAAACTTTGATAATCTTCACCAACTAATAGTCGATCTTTTTCCATAGAAGAAATATTATAAAGACCTAAATGAGTTGGGGTTGTATTTTTTCCTGTTACAACACTACTTGTTAAAATAGGATAAAGATCATTATAAAGAGTCATTGTTTGAGAACTAATATCAATAATTACATATTTTCCATCTAAAGTATTACAATCCATCTTTTTGAGAAATCCTACTCTCCCATCAGATTCAGCTAAATAAAAATCATCAGTTTCACCATAGATAAAAGCAACTTCATATTTAGGAATTGTTCCTATAACATTTCCATAAGGAGCACTATATCCTAGAGCATCATTTTTCATAGAAACAACTTTATAATATGATCCTTCAATACAATATATTTCTTTTACATATTGATCACTTATATATCCAATTTGTCCATTATGCTGTACTTGATACCATCCATTTTCATGTCCTATCATAGAGATTTTTAAACCTTGTTTTAATACCGCAAGTTTTAAACTATCAACACTTGCACTTTCTCTAATATTTACATCAACCAATGCACAAACTGCTTTATAAACTTTAGGAAGTTTTGAAATTTGCTCGTTTAATTTTAAAGAATCAACTCTATTAATATATTCACAATTTACAAATCCTAAAGTATTATTATAATCAACTAAATACCAACCATTATTACTTACTGCAAGAATATCAACATTTTCTCCACTTGGAATAGTTGTTATCTTATTGTAATCTACTCCACATCCGATTCGCATATTCACACAACTTTTAGTAAAACCCTGTTCATTAATTTCTTCATATGTAATAGCGCTTTCTTTTAAAGATATAGGCTGAATAGCATCTTTTTCTATAAAACCTAAATAAGAATCTTTATAGTTTACTAAATCACAATTTTCACCACATAATATTCTATATATTTGTTCGTTTGTTTTTAAAACTCCAATTTTTTCTCCAGATATATCTCGATCATATGCATACACTTCACGCTTATTATAACACCAATCACCAGCTGCACTAAAATTGGCTTTAGCTTTTATACCTGGTGATATAGTAATTGCACCAAGTACTAAGCTAGCTATTAGTTTCTTTTTATTTAATGGTAGCATAAAAGTCCTTCTTTCTTTGGTCGTATATTATACCATATCAACACTCTATTGTCAATTTTAAAACTTTTATATAAGAACTAATAAAAATAAAGAAAAAGTGACGCCATTGGCGTCATCATGGAAAACTTCATCACATACTTTTTATTAACTATCATTTTAGTGGTTGAATAAAGATTTAAAGAGTTAATTTTTCAACTTTAATTATTTTAATCTTGTCCTAATTTCATCACTTTCAGAACTTTCAAATACTGGAAGTGAATCAAATGTAATACCAAATAAATTTCTACCTTCTCTTTCATTTAAAAGCTTAGATCTATTATTTGAAAAATAATTTTTGTTTGTAACTGTATTATCAGAATCAAAATAAATATTTTCTTTTGATAATCCATTTTCTAATAATTGATCATATAACCTATCACCATATTTAATATTATAGTGAGTATCATCTATTTTTTCTATATATTCTTTCCATACATCAGGATTTTCTTCTGCAAATGGAGGATATTTATCCCAAATCATTCCATCTTTAGCAAATGCTCCAACAAATACCATAATATCTTTAGGATTTGAACCAAAATGTTCTTTCATAAAATTAACCATATCACCAACAATATTCTTAGAAGTTCTCTGGTATCATTTCTTCTATATTTATAAATTCATTTGCAAATTGTTTATTTATTCTTTTGGTCATTGCCATTTTTCATCACTTCCTTATTCTAACCAATTATATTTTATCATATCGTCATTAAAAAAGCGAGTTTAAATGACCATTATTTGGTTAGAATAAGGTAACTCGCATTTTAATTATAATACATTTTTTTAAATTTAAAAAGACTATTAACAAAATTATTTGTCAACAGTCTGACTTAGATTTATCTAAG
>CACZOV010000144.1 GCA_902782915.1 uncultured Erysipelotrichaceae bacterium
ATTCTAAGTTATCTTTATTTTTTAAAGAAGATAAAAATGTAATATTTTCAGCAATTACCTGTATTTTTTTTCTTTTAATTCCATCTTTTTCATATGTATCACTTTGTAATCTTCCACGAATTCCTACTAAATCGCCTTTGATACAATACTCTTCTGTATTCTTAGCATAATTATTCCAAAGAATACAATCAATATAATCAGTATGATAAACTCCATCAACTCCTTTAAATTTGCGATTTATAGCAAGAGTTATGTGAGATAGTTTTTTACCATTATCTGTTTCAACAACTTCTGGATCTTGAACAAGTCTGCCTACTAACATAACCATGTTAATCATTAAAAAACCTCCTTTCAAAAGTAACTATAAACTCTCGATCTCAAAATTGTCAAAATCAAAAATTTTAGTGTGTGTCTTAAAATTTATAATAGGATCTTACTTGAATATTTAAATTTATCTAAAACAAATTTTAAAATTCACACAAAAAAAACTTCAAAATGAAGTTTTTAACTTTACAAAATTTGACACTACAATATTTTCTTTAAAAGTTGATTTAATTCAACTGCATATTCAACAGGTAATTCTTTTTTAAAATCATCAATAAATCCTAAAATAATTAATTCCATAGCTTTTTCTCGATCAATACCCCTACTCATTAAGTAGCGTAAATTATCTTCACTTATTTTAGATACAGTTGCCTCATGATAGATATTACTTGTATTATTTTTATTAATATTAATAGGATAAGTATCACTAATACTTTTATCATCAAGTATTAAAGTATCACATTTTAAAGTTGCTTCACTATTTAAAGCACTATTTCTAATATCAATCTTTCCTCGGTAAGTAGCATTACCACCATTTAAAGCAATACTTTTGGAAATAATTTTACTATGAGTATTTTTTCCAATATGAATCATTCTACTTCCTGAATCTTGAAATTGACCATGACTAGCAACACTAATTGTAATACAAGTTCCACTTGAATTATCCCCTTTTAAAATACATGCTGGATACTTCATAGTATTTAAAGAACCAATATTTCCATCAATCCATTCCATCGTCCCATTTTCTTCTACTAATGCTCTTTTTGTAACTAAATTATTTACATTAACAGCCCAGTTTTGAATAGTTGAATAACGACAAACACTCCCTTTTCCAACAAATATTTCAACTACTGCTGCATGAAGACTAGAACTAGAATAAGTTGGAGCAGTACATCCTTCTATATAGTGTAAGCTACTATTATCATCAACTATTATTAAAGACCTTTCAAATTGTCCCATCAAAGGACTATTAATTCGAAAATAACTTTGAAGTGGTCTATCAAGTTTAGTATTTTTGGGAACATAAATAAAACTTCCACCCGAAAATACGCAACCATTTAAAGCTGCAAATTTATTATCTTTATTACTAACTAATTTTCCAAAATACTTTTTTACAAGGGAAGGATATTTTTTTATAGCATCATCAATTGATGTAAAAATAACATTCTTTTCTTCTAATTCTTTAATCATGTTATGATAAATTACTTCACTCTCGTATTGAACACCAATACCATCTAAGTTCTTTTCACTTTCAATAACACCTAGTCCTTTAAACTCGCATTGAATATTATTATCTACTAATTTCCAATCTTTTTGCATATCACCAGAACTTTTATAAAAAATTACTTTATCATAATCTATTTTATATTTTGGTCCAAAATCTGGATCTTTTAATTCTTGAAAATTTTTAAAACTTTCTTTTCGATAGTTATAAAAATAATCACTTTCCTCTTTTATCTTAGATATTTTTTCAATAGTATCTAAGCTTAAACCAACAAGTTCTATTTTAATCTCCCCCTTAATCTTTTATTTCTTCTTATATTTATGACTATTTCTGTAATAATTAAATCAAGTATATATGCTCCTATAAAAATAAATAAAATTGTTAATAAAATAGTTACTAAAAGATTCCAAATACTATTATCAAAAATATGTAACATATCAAAATAATTAGATTTATAAAATCCTATAAAATCTATAATAGTTAAAAATATTGTAAATAATAATGCTTCTTTTAAATAAATTGTTTTTCTTCTTTTCCTATCACCTTTTAATGCTGTTATTGGAAGAACATTACCAGTTAAACTTTTTAAAGATTTACTTTTTCTTATTTCTGCTTTTTCTTTTTTCTTCTTTTCTTTTAATTTCTTTTTCTTATTTTTCTTATTTAATTCTTTTTGTTTTTCTTCCTTACTTAATCTTTCTTTTACTTTTAAATTCTTTAACCAATTAAAGAATTTTTTTATTAAACTTGGAATATTTTTTATTTTACATCCTAAAAATTTAATTCCTTTCCAAATACTTTTACATATTATAATTAAATAATTTTTAAGTTTAATAGCAATACTTAATAATACTAATAAAATTCTTCTTTTTAAAGATCTTCTTTTTATTTCTTCTTTTTGTCTTTCTTTTCTAACAACTAGTTTTTGTTTTTTTACTTCCCTTTTTTTATTATTTTTTTCTTTCTTTATTTTCTTGTTTTCTATAATTTTTTCTTGTCTTTTTTTATAATTATTCTTTTTATGATCTTTTTTCCCTTTTACATCTTCTATTTTTTTAATATTTTTATTACTTGATTTAGGAGATGTTTTGATCTTTTTTGAATTAGTTTTTAGTTCATCTACTTTAGTATTTGTCTTTTTTTTAGTAGTATTTTTCTTATTAACACTATTTTTTTTAGTATTTGCCATAATATCACTTCCAACACGTATATTATATAAGAAAAGAAAAAATTTGACAAGTAATATAAATAATGTTAAAATGATTTTTGTTTAGGGGATTAGTTTAATGGTAAAATAGGTGTCTCCAAAACTTGAAATGTGGGTTAGACTTCCCATTATCAAAAAGTCCATTTTACTTAGGTTTTAAAGTTAAAAACATATTAAAAC
>CACZOV010000145.1 GCA_902782915.1 uncultured Erysipelotrichaceae bacterium
ATATTCAAAAATGTATTAGAACTAATGATATAGAAAATGTCGGAGTAACGCGTCGTCATCATACATTTTTTTAAATGATGGGAAATTTTTCAGTTGGAGACTATTTTCGTGATGAGGCATTAAGTTTTGCATATGAACTTTTAACTAGTAAAGAGTGGTTTAATATTCCAATTGAAAAGCTATATTTTACAGTTTATCCTGATGATACTGAGACTATTAATAAATGGATTAGTTTAGGAGTACCTGTTGATCATATTGCCCGATTATCTGATAATTTCTGGGAGATAGGAGAAGGGCCTTGTGGACCAGATACAGAAATTTTCTTTGATCGTGGTAGTAAATATGATTATGATGGAAAAGCACTCAAACATTTCTTTAAAGGTGAAGATAATGAAAGATTTGTTGAAATTTGGAATAATGTATTAAGTCAGTTTAATTCAAAAGAAGGCGTAGATAGACGTGATTATAAAGAACTTCCAAGTAAGAATATTGATACTGGAGCAGGACTTGAAAGATGGGCTTGTATTTTTCAAGATGCTGATTCTAATTTTGATACAGATTTATTTTTACCAATTATAAGACAAATAGAAGAATTATCAGGTACCTTATATGACTCTTCTATGCCATATAAAGTAATTGCTGATCATATTAGAGCACTTACTTTTGCTCTTTCAGATGGAGCCGTATTTGATAATGTTGGAAGAGGTTATATTTTAAGAAGACTTTTAAGAAGAAGCGTTAGATATGGTAGAAAACTTGGATTAATGGATCCATTTATGTATAAATTAGTCGATTCTGTAGTTGATAATATGAAAAATGTTTATCCATATTTAATAGAAAAAAAAGAATTGGTAAAAAAACTAATTGAAGAGGAAGAATTATTATTTTTAAAAACACTTGATAAGGGTGAAAAAAAATTATTTGAATTCATGGATGAGTCTTTAGATAATAAAATAAGTGGAGCTGATGCTTTTAAATTATATGATACATATGGATTTCCTTTTGAATTAACTCTTGAATACTTAGAGGAACATGGTTTTACTACATCACGCGTGGAATTTGATAAATGTATGAATAAACAAAAAGAATTATCTAAAAATAATCAAAAAAATACTGAGTCTTTTAAAAATCAAAATGAATTTTTATTAAATTATAAAGATAATTCTGAGTTTGTATATGAAGTATATGAATTAAAAGGTAAAGTACTATCTCTTATTAAAAATGATAAATTTCAAGATGAACTTAAGAAAGATGGGTATGTTGTTCTTGATAAAACATGTTTTTATTCAGAATCAGGTGGTCAAATAAGTGATACGGGAATGCTTATCGGAGAAAACTTTAAGGCACGAGTTGTTGATGTCAAAAAAGCTCCAAATGGTCAAAATATCCATGTTGTTAAAATTCTTTCTGGTACAATCAAAAATGGTGATAAAGTAACTGAATTAGTTGATAAGGAAAGACGTCTTGCAATAGAAGCAAATCACTCGAGTGTTCATATTTTACAACTTGCTTTAAAAAGAATAATTGATGATAATATTTATCAATCAGGAAGTAAAGTTACTGAAGATTATTTAAGATTTGATTTTAACTATCACGGAAAAATTAGTGATGATGAGTTAATTAAAGTAGAAAAGTTTGTTAATAAATATATAAATAAAAATATTGAAAGAAAAACAACTATTATGGATTATGATAAAGTTGATAAATCTCAAGTAATGGCACTTTTCACTGAAAAATATAAAGATAAAGTTAGAATGGTTCAAATTGGTGATTCTAAAGAACTTTGCGGTGGAACACACGTTAAAAATACAAAATCAATTAAACAGTTTGCTATCATTTCTTTTGAAAATAAAGGAAGTAATACTTATCGTATAACAGGATCAACTAGAAATGCAATTGAAAATAATTTATTACTTGTTGCTAAACCATATAATGATGATATTATGAAAAATATTATGAAAGCAAGTAATATTTTGATGCAGGCTAAAAAAGAAAATATTAAGTTAAAATTTAAAGTAGATTATGATAACGAAATTAAACCTATGAGTTATAAAGATATAATTAATTTAAAAGAATTAGATAAATCAATTACCAATCAAGTTAAAGAACTTGAAAAAGCGTATCAAAAGAATAAATCTTTAAAAGCTACTGAAGATTTAACAAATTATGAAAAAAATATTGAAAAGGTAAATAATACATATTTATTACTTCAAAAAGTTTTTGATGAAGACAATAATGCTTTAAAAAATATTTTAGATACTTTAGCTAATAAATATGAAAATATATTCATTTTAATTGCAAATATTAGTAAGGAATCCATTTCTTTTATTGCAAGAAGTAATTGTGAAATAAATGCAAGTGATAAAATAAAATTAATTACAAAAAGATCAAACGGAAATGGGGGAGGATCTCCTAAATTTGCTATGGGATCAGGAAAAACTTCTCAATATATTGATGATGTGTTTCAAGACATTAAAAAGGAATTACAATGAATTTATATTTAATCGAAGGAGAAAATGATTTTTTAATTGAAAAAGAAATTAAAAAAATTATTAGTAAGAATAGTGATATTGAATTAATTCGATATGATCTAGAAGAATCTCTAATAGATGATGTAATAGAGGCTCTTGATACTTACGACATGTTTTTAAAACAAAAAGTAGTAATTGCATATAATCCTCCATTTTTTCTTAATGTTGTTGATAATTTTAATTGTACTAAGTTTTTAAAATATTTAAAAAATCCTAGTAATAATATCTTGATTATTGTATCAAAAAAAATAAATAGTCGATTAAAAGTAGTAAAAGATACCATTAAATACTTTGAATTTATTAAAATTGATGATATGAATACAATTCGTTTTGTTAAAGATAATTTAGATGATTATAAAATGGGAAATCAAGTAATAACATATTTTATTAAAAGAGTAGGAAATGATTTTAATAATATTTATCATGAACTTGAAAAATTAAAATCCTATAAATTAGATTCAAAAGAAATAAAAGAAGAAGACATAGATTTAATATGTAGACATAATTTTGAAGAAACAATTTTTGATTTAATTGATGCTATTTTAAAAAAAGAAAAGAAAAGGGTAGTAGAACTTTATAATTATTTTTTAAACAATGGATCAGAAGTTTTTCAAATAATAGTTCTTTTATCAAATCAAATAAGACTAATATATAATGTTAAAATACTTTCTTATTTAAGTGATTTTGAAATTTCAAAACTTTTAGATGTAAAAGAATATCCTGTAAAACTTGCAAGAGGAAAGGGAATTAATTATTCTAAAAATGAGCTAATTTACCTTTTATATCATTTAGGAGAGATGGATGAAGATATTAAAAGTGGAAAACAAATTCCCAATATATCACTTTTATCATTTATACTTCAAATGTAATAAATATTTAATTTTATAAAGTTAAGAAAAAAGATTGTAAATTCAAACTTTCTATGATAAGATCAAGTTGATGTTTCAAGGAGGAATATGGAAGAAATTATTTTACATCATCCATTGGTGGAACATAAGATTTCTATTTTAAGAAGAAAGGATACTAGTACCAAAGAGTTTCGAGAATTAATTAGTGAACTTGCAATGATTCTTTGCTTTGAAGCTTTAAAAGATGCATCTTTAAAAGAAGTAGAAATTGAAACTCCTATTACAAAAACTATTGGAAAAATACTTGATGAAGATGAATTTGCTTTCGTTCCAATTCTAAGAGCTGGAATGGGAATGATTGATGGAGTTTTAAGAGTAATTCCTAATGCAAAAATTGGACATATCGGTTTATATCGAAATGAAGAAACATTAGAACCAGTTGAATATTATTGCAAATTACCAAAAAACATTGAAAATAAAACTGTAATTATTCTTGATCCAATGCTTGCAACAGGAGGATCAGCAAGTGCAGCAATTAATATGATTAAAAAACGTGGTGTTAAAAAGATTAAGTTTTTATCAATTATTGCAGCACCAGACGGACTTCAAAGGATAAAAAAAGATCATCCTGATGTTGAAATCTATACAGCTTATAAAGATTTACGCTTAAATGAATTCGGTTATATTGTACCAGGTCTTGGTGATGCAGGAGATCGAATCTTTGGAACAAAGTAAGAAAGGAGGATTATGAAAAGGTTTTTCGGAGAATTTAAAACATTTATTTCAAAAGGAAATGTTATGGATTTAGCTATTGCTGTTGTAATTGGTAATGCTTTTAATTCAATCGTTTCAAGTCTTGTTGATGATATTATTATGCCATTTGTTGGACTTATAATTGGTGGAATTGATTTTTCTGATATTCGTGTAACTTTAGGAGATGCAAATATAATGTTTGGAAGATTTATTCAAAACATAGTTGACTTCTTAATTGTTGCATTCACTATCTTTGTTATTGTAAAAGCATTTAATAAACTACAAGAAAAAACAAAGAAGAAAGAAGAAAAAGAAGAAGTTGAAGCTAAAAAGGCTGATGATATAGTTTTACTTGAAGAAATTCGTGATCTATTAAAAAAGAATAAATAAAAAATTGGAATATTCCAATTTTTTATTTTTATAGATAAATTAAGCCACAAATAAATGATGCTATCATAATTAATAATATAACAATTGTTATAATTTTTACCGTTTTCTTTTTCATAGACACCTCACTATAATCATTATACATAAAATAAAATGAAAAAGCAAATATAAGTTTACATTAAATTAAATTAATTTAATATTATCAAGTTTACTTATATGTCATAAAATGGTATAATAAATTATGAGAGTGATAA
>CACZOV010000146.1 GCA_902782915.1 uncultured Erysipelotrichaceae bacterium
CACTTGTTTCTTCACTATTTACAGTTACAATACTTGGAAGACCAGTTTCTAAATTACGTCCACGTACTTCTAATTCAAGATCTGGATCACTTTTATAAACAGAACCTATTTCATGCTTTATATATTGAGCTGTTTTATCACCTATTAATAATCTATATTTATTTTTAATATATTCTTTAATATCATTATCAAATACATTTCCAGCAACTTTAAGTGAGCTACTTACAACAATTCCTCCTAAAGAAAGTACAGCAATATCAGTGGTTCCTCCTCCAATATCGATAACCATATTACCGTTTGGTTTTGAAATATCAAGACCTACTCCAATAGCAGCAGCTTTAGGTTCTTCCTCTAAATATACTTTTTTAGCACCTAATCTTTCAGCAGCCTCTCTAATAGCATTTTTTTCTACAGGAGTTGTATCAGCAGGACAGCAAATAATTATTCTTGGCTTTTTAAATAATCCTCTTGCCTTTACCTTGTTAACAAAATAATCAAGCATCATTTCAGTTATTTCAAAATCTGCAATAACTCCATCTTTCATTGGTTTTATTGCTTTTACTTTAAATGGAGTTTTTCCAAGCATAAGGTTTGCATCACTTCCGAAAGCTAATGGTTTTTTTGTTTCGGTATCAATTGCAACAACAGAAGGTTCATTTAAAACAATGCCCTGTCCTTTAACATAAATTAATATATTGGCTGTTCCTAAATCTATTCCTATATCTTTCATAATTCACCTCTATAATTAGTATTTACATTTTTTTCTAAATTATGAAAAAAGATGATTAAAAATCACCTATATTCTTTCCTATTACTTTTAATGGATCAACATTTACACCATTTTGATAGATTTCAAAATGTAAATGATTTCCTAAAGACTCATTTAGCTTACTTGTTCCACTTCTACCAATTTTAGTACCTTGACTTATTGTTTCTCCTTTTTGAACATTTATAGAAGATAGAGCTCCATATGATGAGATAATGTTATTATCATGTCTTATTTCTACAATTTTTCCAAGCATTTCATCTTCCTTAATATCAATTACAGTTCCATTCATTATAGAAACAACATCAAATTCTTCTTCTGATACAAAATCAACACCAGTATTTGGCATATAAGTATTATCATATACAACAATTGATTCTTTTTGTCTATCTATATCATCCTCCATATTAAAATAATATCTTTTAATTGTAACAGATTCATTTACATAAGGATTTGAAATAGTTATATCCACACTTGCAACCGGTAAAATGTCATTTAAAATAACACTTGATACATATGTTACATCATCAAGTGATTCTTCTAAATCATTATTCATTGCACGACTTGTAACATAAAGACCAATAACTAATGTACATATTAAAAAAATATACAAAAAAGGAAATACAAATGGTTTTAATTTCATAAAATTCACCTCATTTAAAGTATTTCCTTTTGAATTAAATTTATACAATTTTTTAAAAAATTTTTAAATAAATAAAATCATAAATAAAATTAGTTACTAAATAAATAATTGATAATAAAATTAAAAAATATGCAGCACGAGCTTTAATTATTTGTCCTTTTTTAAAAATAAAATTAATATTAATTGCATCCATTGCCCAAACAGATACAATAGTAACTAATACATATAAAATAAATTTTGTCATAATTCACTCTCAATTTGTTTTACTTTTGCTATCCTATTTTTATGTCTTTCTATATTAGAAAACTCCGTATGAATAAATGTATCTACAATTTTTTTTGCTTCATCAAAATTGGTATCACCTGAAAAACTAACACAATTAGTATCGTTATCAAGTCTTGTAAATTTTGCTTCTAATGCACTATTTACCTTAGCACAGTAAACACCTTTTATTTTATTAAGAGCTATGCTTATTCCAATCCCAGATCCACAAATAGCAATACCAAAATCAATATCATTTAATTGAATCTCTTTACCAAGTATTTTAGCATAATCAGGATAATCACAAGAATTTTCAGAATCTGTTCCACAATCTGTTATGTCTATAATATCATCTTGTTTTTTAAAATAATCAATCAAGTCTTTTTTTAATTTGTAACCTCTATGATCAGCTGCAAAACCAAGTTTTATTTTTTTCATATTATCACCATTAACAATATATCATATTTTAAAAAGAAAAAAAAGCTATTAAGCTTCTTTTGTTTCAAAACCATATTTCTTATTAAACTTATCAACACGTCCAGCACGAGATGTTCTATTTTGCTTTCCAGTATAAAATGGATGACATTTTGAACATACTTCAACATTAATCTCTTTTTTTGTTGACATAGCTTTAAATGTTTCTCCACAAGCGCATGTAACTGTAACTTCATGATTTTCTGGATGAATATTCTTTTTCATTTTATCTCCTTTCGCCATGGAATAAACCATAGTAATAAACATTTCTCAAGTAGTATAGCAAGTTTTTATTAAAAAATCAAGTTTTTTTTACAATTCATTCTTTTCAATAATTTCTTTTGCTATTTCTAAATATCCTTTACTTGTTAAATGATAATCTAATTTATTTGGTAAATAGGTTTGATCTTTTTTTATTAAATTATAAATATCTACATAGGTAATAGAATATTTTTTAGATAAAAGAAGATATTTATCTGAAAAATAACTAAATACTTGTTCTAGCTCTTTACTATAATTATTATATGGATTATAATACCCGATTAAAATTATTTTAGATTTATTAATAGAAGTAATTGTTTTAAGTAATTTATCCATATCACTTACTATATTATCTATTTTTTTTTGAATATCTTTAAATTCTAATATATTATTATTATTTAAAAGTAATACAACTTCATCCATTCCAATTGATATAGTAAAGTTGGTGATAAAATGAAAAAAATAAAATTAGGTTTTGCATCTGATCATAGAGGATATTTA
>CACZOV010000147.1 GCA_902782915.1 uncultured Erysipelotrichaceae bacterium
GCATGTGGGCAATTAAAGTCAAGTAAGGAGAATGTATGAAGAGTTTTTATTTAACAGATGTAGGAAAAGTTCGTGATCATAATGAAGATAGTGTTATTATTTTAAAAAATCATAATAATGAATATTTAATGGCTGTTGCTGATGGAATGGGAGGACATAGGGCAGGTGAGGTTGCATCAAGTATTGCAATTACTTATCTTAGTCGGCATTTTGGAGAAACATTCTATAATTTATCGAAAGAAGAGGCAATTTTATGGATTAATGAAGTAACAGCTAATATAAATAGAGAGATATTTGCATATGAAGAAGCAAATCCTGAATGTGTCGGAATGGGAACAACATTAGTTCTGGCTATTTTAACAAATAATTATTTGCTATTTGGAAATATTGGTGATTCTAGTGGTTTTGTAATTAAAGATAAGGCTCTTCATAAAGTAACAGTTGATCATTCTTTTGTAAATTTACTTGTTGAAGCAGGAGAGATTACAGAAGAAGAAGCTCGTGATCATCCTAGAAAAAATGTTTTAATGAAGGCTCTTGGGGCAAGTGATGTAGTTGAACCTGATATTTTTGATTGTGATACAAATGTTGATGGAATACTTCTTGCAAGTGATGGCTTGACGAATATGTTAGATTTTAGTAAAATAGAAGATGTATTAAATAGTAACTTAGAAATAGAAGAGAAAATAGTTAGCTTAATAGAAAAAGCAAATCATTTAGGAGGCATCGATAATATATCGATTGCTTATTTAGAAAAAGAAGAAAGTGGTGGAGAAAGTGATTACGAAGGGGCAAAAGATTAACGAACGTTATGAAATAGTAAGAAGTATTGGTGAAGGTGGAATGGCCAATGTTTACCTTGCTCATGATATTATATTAGATAGGGATGTTGCAATTAAGATCTTAAGAGGGGATCTTGCAGGGGATGAGAAATTTGTAAGACGTTTTCAAAGAGAAGCTCTAAGTGCATCTAGTTTATCTCATCCAAATATTGTTGAAATGTATGATGTTGGTGAAGATAATGGAACATATTATATTGTTATGGAATATGTATCTGGAATGACTTTAAAACAACTTATTAAAAAACGTGGATGTTTATCTTTATCTGAAGCAATTGATATTATGCTTCAAATTACAGATGGTATTAAAGAAGCACATGACTCTTATATTATTCATAGAGATTTAAAACCTCAAAATATTTTAATTAAAGATAATGGAGAAATTAAGATAACTGATTTTGGAATTGCAATGGCTTTAAATAGTACTCAACTTACTCAAACAAATTCTGTTATGGGTAGTGTTCATTATTTGCCACCAGAACAAGCTAGTGGAAAAGGTGCAACCATTAAAAGTGATATTTATTCTATGGGAATATTATTTTATGAACTCTTAACTGGTAAACTCCCTTTTAAAGGAGATACAGCTGTTGAAATTGCTCTTAAACATATGAAAAATGATATTCCAAGTGTTAGAGAAGAAAATGATAGTATTCCTCAAAGTGTTGAAAATATTATTTTAAAAGCAACGGCTAAAAATCCCAAAAATAGATATGAAACAGTATCAGCAATGCATGATGATTTACTTACTTGTTTAAATGAAGAAAGATTAAATGAAAAAAAATATGAATTTATGTATCCAGAACATGAAACTGAAGAAAAAGAAAAAACTCCTGCTATTTTAGAGAATCCAGAAGAAAAAGAATTAGTAGAAGATTTAGGAGAGTTTAGAGAAGAAAAGAAAAATACTTGGGTCTGGGTATTATCAGGAATATTTATTTTGGCTGTATTAGTTTTAGTTGGAATTTTTGTTGTTTATCCAGTATTTTCTGAAGTTCCTGATGTTGTAATACCAAATGTTTCTGGAATGACTGTTCAAAAAGCAGAGGAAACTTTAAAAAATAGTGGTTTTGAAGTTGCTTTACAAGTTGAACAAATAAGTGATGAGAAAATTGATTCAGGTCTTGTTGTAAAAACTTCACCATCTATTGGAAGAAAAGTAAAAAAAGGAATAACTATTACTTTATATGAATCTTTAGGAAGTAAAGAATATGAACTCGAAGATTATGTTGGAAAAAATTATATAGAAATAAAAACAATTCTTGAAACTAAATATGAACTTGATGTAATTGTTGAAAAAAAGGAACCAACAGAAGAAAGAGAATATGATAAACAAGAAATAATTGAACAAGCACCTTCTGCAGGAACCAAAGTATCAAAAGGATCAAAGGTGACTTTATTTATTCCTAATGTTGTTGATGAATATCCTGATTTTGTTGAGGAGGATTGGAGCTTAGAAGAAATTCAAAACTTCTGTGATGAGTATGGAATTGTTGTTGAATTTAAAGGAAAACCAACAAATGAATTTCCTGAAAATACAATTATAAGCCAAAGTAGAGCAAGTGGAACGACTATTGTAAAGGGTGCAACTTTAAAAATAGTCTATGCTATCAAATATGAAGAAGTTATTGAAGATGAAACTAAAGAAGAAACTAAAGAGGAAAAGAAAGAAGAACCTAAAAATGAATAATAGGAAGTATGGACAAATTATAAAAAATATAAGTGATACGTATGATGTTTTAGTTAATGATGAAATAATTTCTTGTAAATGTCGTGGAAAATTTAGAATTGAAAAACAAATTCCCTTAGTAGGGGATTTTGTTTTCATAGATAAGGATAAGAAGTTAATTGTTGAAATAGAAAAAAGAAAAAATACAATAATAAGACCAAGTGTTGCTAATATTACTCAAGGAGTAGTTGTTACAAGTTTTAAAAATCCTGATTTTAATCTGAATTTACTAGATAAATTATTGGTTGAACTTGAAATAAATAATATTAAACCAATTATATGTTTAACTAAAAAAGATTTAATAAGTAATGATGAATATTTAAAATATAAAAAAATACTTGATTATTATGAATCAATAGGATATAAAGTTTTATATAATACAGATCTTTCCTTAATAAAAAAAGTATTAAAAAATAATATAACTGTTTTTATGGGGCAAACTGGAGCTGGTAAAAGTACACTTTTAAATAGATTATTTCAAGATTTAAATTTAAAAACAGGAGAAGTGTCCCTTGCACTTGGAAGAGGTAAACACACAACAAGGCATGTTGAAATAATTATAAAAGATGATATTAAAGTACTTGATACGCCAGGATTCTCTGCTTTATCATTTTTAGATTATAATGAAGTTGATGTAAGAAGTGCATTTGTTGAATTCAAAAATTATCCATGTCCTTTTAAAGATTGTATGCATATAAAAGAAGAAGAATGTAAGGTAAAAAAAGCATGTGATGAAGGAAAAATCTTAGAAAGTAGATATTTAAATTATAAAAGTTTTATTGAAGAATTTAAAAATAAAGTGAGGTGGTAATATGGCAAAAATGAAAGTAGCAGCATCTTTTTTAGGAAGTAAGAGAATTGATCAAGTATTAATGAAATTAAATGTAACCGATATTGATTATATCCATGTAGATGTTATGGATGGGAAGTATGTCAAAGGAAAGACTATGCCTTTTTCCGAATTATCAACTATTACTTATTATACTCAAAAAAGATTAGATGTTCATTTAATGGTTGAAAAGCCACTTAAATGGATTGATTCTCTTGCAACTTTAAATGTTGAATGTATTACAGTTCATTTAAATATTAAAAATGATTTAGATAAAGTAATCGAAAGATGTAAATTATTTGGAATTAAAGTTGGAATTGCAGTTAATCCTGATCAAGAATTAGAAAGTGTTTATCCATATTTAGATAGAATAGATAAAGTTTTAATAATGAGTGTCAAACCAGGTCTTCCAGGACAAGAATTTATTCCAGATAGTATTAATAAAGTTAAAAGGTTAAGAGAAGAAATTAAGAAAAGAAAACTTAAAACTTTAATTTCAGTTGATGGAGGAGTAAATTTCTTTAATGCTAAAGATCTTCATGATGCAGATATTATTGTATCTGGTTCTACTATTTTAAAATCAGAAAATTTTCAAGATGTAATTAGTAAGATTCGAAAATGCGCATCAAAATAATATAACTTTTCTGAAATTATATGGTGTAATATAAATGATTATGTATGGTATCATTTGTTTTTATGATGAATTAATACATTTAGATTCTAAACACTATATTATTCCTATTTCAAGTGTTATAAATATAAATAACAAGAATGAGAGTATTTACTCTTTTTTTTTAAAATTTGCAAAATTCTTTTATTTCGTATATAATACTTGTGAAAGGCGTGATTAAATGGCTTTATTTGAAGGATTAAAAGCATTTCCTAAAGTAGACTTGCATGTTGATTTTTTTGGATCAATTCCTAAAAATACAATTTATAAATTAACTAAAAATACTCAAGAAGAAGTTGATTCAATAGTTGAATTTGATAGTTTAAAAGACTATGATAATTCTAAAGAATTAGTTCGTTCTTTATTAAATAGTTATGACAAAATAGAATTAGCTTTAAATGAATTAATTGATTCTTTAAAACAAGATAATATTATATATTCTGAAATATTTGTTAACTTAGATTTCTTTATAAAAAAATTAGATAAGAAAGAGATCTTAAAAAGAATAATTACAATAATAAAGAAAGAAACAAATTATAATATTGTTTTAGAAATAGAATCAGGATTAACTAAAGAAATGTTATATGAGGATCTAAATTTATTGTATGAATATTATAGAAAAGGGGTAAGTGGAGTTTATTTTAAAAAGAATAAATTAGATAGTTTAGAAAGTTTTAAGGCTTTATTTGATAAGTTTTTGAAAGATGATATAAAATATATTGTATTACTAGATTCTAAATTAACAAATCAAAATAAAGAAATATATTATCATGCTAGTCGTATTATCTATAATGTTATGGAAATGCCTGATTCAACTTTTATAGATCAAATAAGAAGTGAATCTATTTTATTAGAATTTGCTCTTACTTATCAAAACTATTTTCATCTATATGAAGATTTATCTTCTCATATTGTATATGATCTATTTAAAGATAATTTACCAATTTGTTTTACAACAGTTGATAGAACAGCACTTGATACAGATTTATTAAATGAATACTGTAAACTTTTTAATGTATTTCCATTTAGTTTACATTCACTTGTAGTAATTACTTTAAATATTTTAAATCAAATTAATTTAGATACTGATTTAAAAAATACATTAATAACAGATTTTAAAGAAAAGGCTAATGAATTACTTTAGTCTTTTTAACAATTTGACTTGATTTTTAAAATTTATTAAGATAAAATGAAGAAGTATAAGGAGTAAGATATGGATAATTTAAGATTAATTATTATGGAAAATTGTCGTGATTTAGGAGAAAAAGTTAATTTTCATTTGAAAAAACTAGTCAATAGTTCTGAAGATTTAATAATTCCTATTGATGAAGTTAAGTTTAATAATGGAGAAGGGAAGATTGTTTTAAAGGAAAGTGTTCGAAAGAAAGATATTTTTATTTTAACAGATCCGATGAATCATTCAATAACATATAAGATGTATGATTATATAAATCATAAAAGTCCAGATGATCATTATGTTGATGTAATTAGAACACTTTGTGCAATAAGAAATCAAGCTGAAAGAACGTCACTTGTTATGCCATTTTTATACGCATCTCGTCAACATAAAAGAGATGGACGTGAATCACTTGATTGTGCTGTTGCTCTTCAAGAATTTATTCATCAAGGAGTAAAAAACATTATTACTTTTGATGTACACGATTCAAATGTTCAAAATGCAATTCCATCATCTTCGTTTGATAATTTTTATCCAACTAATATTATTTTAGAAAAGTTTATTCAAGAAGAAAATATTAACAAAGATAATTTACTTGCTGTAAGCCCTGATAATGGTGCTCTTAAAAGAACTAGATTTTATGCTAATATGCTTGGTTGTAGTTTAGGAGGTCATTTTGAAAAACATCGTGATGTTTATCATGTTGTTGATGGAAAAAATCCAATTCTTGAACATGAATATATTGGAAAAGATGTAAAAGGTAAAGATATTATTATTGTTGACGATATGATTGCAAGTGGAGAATCAATGCTTGATGTTGCAAGAGAACTTAAAAAGCGTGGTGCAAATCGCATTTATATGTTTTCAGCTTATGTAATGTTTACAAAAGGAATAAAAGTATTTGAAGATGCATATCGTGAAGGGTTATTTGAAAAAATCTTTACAACTAATTTATCTTATATTATGGATAGTGCTAAAGAGCATGCTTGGATTAGTATAGCTGATTGTTCGGAGTATCTTGCTAAAATAATTTATACATTCCATGTAGGAGGATCTGTTTCGCCAATTCTTTCAGCAACTAGTAAAGTTTTAGAAGACTTTGCTAAAAATGAAAATTAGATCTTGAAATTTAAATAAAAGTTTGATACTATATGGTTGAAATCTTGTGATGAGAAATGTTATAAAATACATATCTTAGTGAGCTTGGTATAGTGAAAACAAGTGATAATGGTTTATAACTCCTGTCTTTAAAGAGAATATAGAAATATATTACGGTAATTCCGTTATCAAAAAAAGTAAAAAAAAGGATGGTACCGTCTAATGACTCCTCGTACTATTCTTTTTTTATATAGAAAGGATTATTTATGGGAAACAAAAAAATTACAAGTCGAGATAAAGACTTTGCCAAATGGTATACTGATGTTGTTATGGCAGCACATCTTGCAAGTTACACAAATGTAAAAGGATGTATAGCAATTGAACCGAATGGATATGCAATATGGGAAAAAATGCAAGCAATTTTGGATAAGAAATTTAAGGAACTAGGACATCAAAATGTTCAAATGCCTATGCTTATTCCTGAGTATTTATTAAAAAAAGAAAGTGATCTTGTTGAAGGATTTGCTCCAGAAGTTGCTTGGGTTACTGAAGGTGGATCTAATAAATTAGAGGAAAAGCTTTGTATAAGGCCTACTAGCGAAACGATGTTTAGTGATTACTTTAAAGATCATGTAACATCTTATAAAGATTTACCAATGCTTTATAATCAATGGTGTAATGTGCTAAGATGGGAAAAAGAAACTCGTCCATTTTTAAGGAGTAGAGAATTTTTATGGCAAGAAGGTCATACAATTCATGCAACTAAAGAAGAAGCAGAACTTGAGACTAAACAAATGATGGATGTATATAAATGGTTTCATCATGAAATTCTTGCAATTCCAAGTATTACAGGACTTAAAACAGAAAAAGAAAAGTTTGCTGGAGCAGAATATACATTAACAAATGAAGCGCTAATGTATAATGGAGTATCTCTTCAAGCTGGAACAAGTCATTATTTTGGACAAAAGTTTTCTAAAGCTTATGATATAAAATTTCAAAATAAAGAAAACAAGCAAGAATATGTTTATCAAACAAGTTGGGGAACTACAACCCGTATGATTGGTGGACTTATCATGGTTCATGGTGATGATAAGGGACTTGTACTTCCTCCAAGAATTGCCCCACGTCAAGTTGTAATTATTCCAATTGGACAAAGTGAAAGAGTTTTTGAGGTTTCAGAAAAAATAAATAAAGAATTAAATGATAATAATATTGTATCTTATATAGATAAATCAGATAAATCTCCAGGATTTAAATTTGCTGAAGCAGAAGTAAACGGTATTCCAGTTAGAATAGAAGTTGGTGAAAGAGACTTAGAAAATAATAAAATTACTTTTACAAGACGCGATACTTCTTTAAAATACATGGAAAGCATGGATATAGATGTTATATCCTATACAAAAGAATTATTAGAAACTATTCAAAAAGATATGTATAACCGAGCTCTTTTAAGACGAAATAATTTAACATTTGAAGCACATAATATGGATGAATTAAAAAATATTTTAAATACTCAACCAGGTTTTATTCATGCTGATTGGTGTGGAAAAAGTGAATGTGAAGTTAAGATTAAAGAGGTTCGTGGATGTAAATCTCGTTGTATTACAAATGATCCATTAATTACAGGAAAATGTGTTTGCTGTGGAGAAAAAGCAAAATATCATGTTATTTGGGGACTTCAATACTAATGAGAAAAGTTGCAAGAGGAATTTGTTTTATAGAAGATAAAGTTATTCTTTTAAAAAGAATCAGAAAAGAAAATAATAAATATCTCAATTATTATGCAATTCCAGGAGGAGGGATAGAAGAAGGCGAAACAAATGAAGAGGCTTGTATTAGAGAATTAAAAGAAGAAACAAGTCTTGATGTTACAATTAATTCTTTTCTAGGAATGGAAGAATATAATACAGGAATTTGTTATTATTATAAAGTAAATTATCTAGGAGGAACACCTATTCTTGGAGGAGAAGAAAAAGAGCGTAATAATCCAGATAATTATTATGAAATACAGCTTATTGATGTACATGATTTAGATAATATTTTTATTTATGGAAAAGGAAAAGACATGATAAAAAAAGCTTATAAATAAAGGAGGAACTATGACCATTCAAGTTTTAGTAGAAATAAGTGCAAGAAGTATAGATAAAGTTTTTACTTATTTGGTGCCAGAAAACTTAGAAGAAAAAATAAAAGTTGGAGTAAGGGTCTTAGTTCCTTTTGCTAACTTAAAACTAGTAGGATTTGTAATGGAAATAAATTCTTTCATAGAGACAAACTTTGAACTTAAAAGTATTTTAGAAGTCATTGACTCTGAAGTTATTTTAACTAATGAATTATTAGAACTTGGGAAAATTATTAAAGAAAATACTCTTTCTACTTTAATTTCGTGTTATCAAGTTATGCTTCCAAATGGATATAAAGCAAGTAGTAAGAAAAAAATTAATAAAAAGTATGAAACTTATGTTTTGGTAAATGAAGAAGTATTAAAAAATACTAAATTGACTAATAAACAACAAGAGGTTATAAATTTTTTGAATATAAGAAAAAATGTAACTTATAAGAATTTAGTAAAACTTTATCCAGTTACTAAAACATTGGTTCAAAAAAATGTATTAACAAGAGATCAAGTTGAAGTATATAGATTAAATAATAAAGTAGAATTAAAGGAAAAATATCCGTTAACTGATCTTCAGCAAAGTGTTGTTTCTAAAGTAGATTTAAGTATGTATAATCCATATCTTTTGTTTGGAGTAACGGGATCAGGAAAAACAGAGGTTTATATGGAATTAATTGAAAAAGTAATAAAATTAGGAAAAACTGCTATTGTTTTAATTCCTGAAATTAGTCTAACTCCTCAAACAGTAAGAAGATTTGGAGAAAGATTTCAAGATGGAATTGCTATTTTACATTCAGGACTTTCCGACTCCGAAAAATATGATGAATATAGAAAAATTAGGAAAGAAAATATTAAAATAGTAATAGGTGCAAGAAGTGCCATTTTTGCGCCTCTTGAAAATATTGGAATAATTATAGTTGATGAAGAACATTCAACATCTTATAAACAAGAAAATATGCCCAGATATGATGCCATTGAAGTAGCTAAAAAAAGAGCAAGTTATCATAATTGCCCAGTTGTTTTAGGATCAGCAACTCCAAGACTTGAATCATATGCAAGAAGTTTAAAAGGAGTTTATAAGTTATTAGTACTAGATAAAAGAGTAAATAATCGAAAACTACCTAGAGTTAAAATAATTGATTTATTTAAAACTCAGAAAAAAAGTAAATTTATATCAATTCCATTATATGAAAAAATGATTGAGGTTTTAGAAAAAGGTGAACAAGTAATTCTCTTTTTAAATAAACGTGGATATGCATCAATTGTTAGTTGTTCATTATGTGGTAAAACATTTACTTGCCCAAATTGTGATATTACGTTAACTTATCATAAAACAAGTGATATGCTTAGATGTCACTTTTGTGGATATGCAGAAAATAAACCAAATATATGCCCAAACTGTAAAGAAGATTCTTTAGTGATTAGTGGAATTGGTACAGAGCAAGTTGAAGAAGAATTAAACCAATTATTTCCAGATTATAAAACAATTAGAATGGATTTTGATACAACTAGTAAAAAAGGAAGCCATGAAAAAATTATCAATGATTTTAAAGATAAAAAATATCAGATTCTTTTAGGAACCCAAATGATCTCTAAAGGACTTGACTTTAAGGATGTTACATTAGTTGGAGTAATTAATGCAGATACTAGTTTAAATATACCTGATTTTAGAAGCAGCGAGACAACATTTGATTTATTAAATCAAGTAAGTGGTAGAAGTGGAAGAGGGGATAAAGAAGGAATGGTTTATATTCAAACCTTTAACCCAACTCATTATGCAATTACTTATGCAAAAGATAATAATTATCTTGGTTTTTTTAAAGAAGAAATGAAAAATAGAAAGTTACTTGGATATCCTCCTTATTACTATTTAGTATTAGTAAGAGTAAAAGGAAAAGATTATAATATTTTAAGTTTAGAATCTAAAAAAATAAAAGAATACTTAACAAATAAATTAAATTTTATAGTATTAGGACCATCTATTGCTAATCCTTTTCGAGTAAATTCAATTTATCGATTTAATCTTTTAATAAAATATAAAAATCCTATAAACTTATATGAAACACTTTCTGAACTTCTTGATCATTATAAAACTAATACTAAAGTTGTAATTGATATTGATTTTGATCCTAAAAATTTCTAAAGATTTGCATTTTTTCATATAATATGATATAATTTACTAGATTTTGAAGGGGGATATTATGTCAAAAGAAGAAACAAATTTATTTTTAATGCAATTATCTTATGAAGAATACATATTAAGAAAGCAATATGCTGAAACATTAAAAAAGTTAGAAAAAGAAAATTCTACTGAATTAATAAAACATTTAAAGCAAATTGAAGATGCAATTGAAAATGTATTTTTAACTCGTTCTTCATATTATATTAAGGATGAATATAGAAAAAGTATATAGAAAATTTAAATACTTTTTTTTATTTAAAAAAGTATTTAAATTAATAAAGTGATAGACAAATCACTTTATTTTTTATATAATTATGTATGGTGGTTAGGATGTATAGTTATATAATAGGAAAAGTTATGGATATTGATAGTAGTACTATAACTCTTGAAAATAATGGAATAGGTTATAGAATTAATACTCCAAATCCTTATGCATTTAAAGAAGACGAAGAAGTTAAGGTTTATTTATATCAACAAATTAAGGAAGATGAGCATAATTTGTTTGGATTTAAGACTTTAAGTGAGAAGGAACTTTTTTTAAAACTTATTGAGGTAAAGGGACTTGGATGTAAGATGGCTCTTCCAATAATTGCTATGGGAAGTGTTAGTGGTATTGCTGATGCTATTAACAGAGAAAATATTTTATATCTTAAAAAGTTTCCTAAAATAGGAGATAAACTTGCTCGTCAAATGATTCTTGATTTAAAAGGAAAATTAGAAGTGAGTGGAGAAGTTGTTGAAACTAGTTCAGACGAGGTATATGAGGCTCTTCTTGCTCTTGGATATAAAGATAAGGATATTAAAGGAGTAATTGGTCGTGTCAATAAGGAATTGAGTGTTGGTGATCAAATTAAAGAAGCTTTAAGATTAATGATAAAGTAGGAGGTTTTTATGAGAGTTGTTGATGATGCAAAACTTGAAGAGGACATTGAAGTTGAGTCAAGTATTAGACCAAGTAGTATTTCTGAATATATTAGTCAAACAGAAGTAAAAGAAAATATTAAAGTATTTGTTAAAGCAGCTAATATTAGAGATGAAGCTCTAGATCATGTTCTTTTGTATGGTCCACCAGGACTTGGTAAGACAACTCTTGCGATGATTATTGCCAATGAACTTCATAAAAATATTCGAACTGCATCAGGGCCTTCTATTGAAAAAGCAGGTGATTTGGCTGCAATTCTTTCAAGTCTTGAACCAGGAGATGTTTTATTTATTGATGAAATTCATCGTATTCCAAGATTTATTGAAGAAATACTTTATCCTGCAATGGAAGATTTTACTTTAGATATAGTTGTTGGAAGTGATTCTCAAGCAAGGAGTATAAAAATAGATCTTCCTCCATTTACATTAGTTGGAGCAACAACTAGAGCGGGTGATTTAACAAGTCCTTTAAGAGATCGATTTGGAATCGTTTGTAAACTTAAATATTATACAAATGATGAACTTAAATTAATTATTGAAAGAACTAGTAGAGTTTTAAATATGGAAATAGATGAGGATGCTGCTTTAAGTCTTGCTAAAAGAAGCCGGGGAACTCCAAGAATTGCTAATAGATTATTTAAAAGAGTAAGAGATTTTGCTCTTGTTGCTGGTAAAGATGTAATTGATTTAAAAACAGCCGATGATGCATTAGATCGATTAAAGGTTGATACATATGGACTTGATGAAATTGATCATCAGTATTTAGAAAGTTTAATTCAAAAATTTAATGGTGGACCAGTTGGTGTTGAAACACTTGCATCAAGTATTGGAGAAGAAGTAACAACTTTACTTGATGTGTGTGAGCCATTTCTTCTTCAAAATGGATTTATTAAAAGAACTAGAAGTGGAAGAGTTGCAACTCAGAAAAGTTATAAACATCTAGGAATTAATTATCAAGAAAATTTATTTATGTAAGGAGTATATATATGGATGAAATATTAGATATTGATGTTTATGAAATGGACGAAGAAAGAATTAAAACAATTATTGTAAAATATTTAAAAGATAATAAAAAATATAATAAGAAAATGGATATATTAGATCCTAAAGCAGAAGATTTATTAAAAAGAAAAATTAGCTTAGTAAAAGAAAAGCTAGAAGAAGTGAAAAGAAAAAATTTACCATATAAAATTTCTAGTCAACTTTTATATATTTTTGGTGTTATTTTGATTGGTTATGTTTTGGTATCTTTTTTCATTATTAATAATTCAATTTTACTGGCTTTTTCACTATTAGCGCTTGTTGCAGGAAGTTTTGTAGCTTTAGAGAAAAATTATAATTCAAAAAATGTTGCTTTACAAAACTTACTTGAAAATCAAATTAAAAAACTTGACTTTATAAAAAGCAATATGGATAAGCAAATAGATTTATCATTAAGTACTATATTTGGAGATGAAGAAAAAGATAAAGAAATAGAAAAAGATACTAGTTATGATTTAAAAGTAAGTGATCTTAGAATTTTTGAAAGTTTAAAATATATAATTGATGATAGTACTAGTATGATCAAAAATAGTCCTTTGGCTGGAAAGTTTTTTAAGATAGATGATAGAATAAGATCATCTTTAAATATAGAAGCAAATCCTTCATATCAAGCATATAAATTACAACAAAAAAGGCCAGGATATAATAGAAAAACTGAGATATTAACTGATGGTGACATAGAAGAGATTATTAGAAGGGGGAAATAATGTTAGTAAGTGATTTTGATTATCCTTTAGATGAATCATTAATTGCTCAAACACCACTTGAAAAAAGGGATGAGTCAAAGTTAATGGTTTTAAATAGGAAAAATGGTGAAATAGAACATAGAAAGTTTTATGATATCATATCATATTTAGAAAAAGGAGATACTTTGGTTCTTAACGATACTAAAGTAATTCCGGCAAGACTTATTGGTGAAAAAGAGGATACAAAAGCAGTAATTGAAATATTAATGCTTAAGGATTTAGGAAATAATATTTGGGAATGTTTAGCAAAGCCTGCTAAAAGAATTAAGGTTGGTACAGTTATAAGTTTTGGAAATGGTTTGTTAAAAGCCAAATGTAGTTTAGTTAAGGATGATGGTATAAGAGAATTTAAATTAATTTATGAAGGAATCTTGATGGAAATACTAGATAAACTAGGTACTATGCCACTTCCACCATATATTCATGAAACTTTAAAAGATCAAGAAAGATATCAAACAGTTTATGCTAAAGTACTTGGATCAGCAGCTGCTCCAACAGCAGGACTTCATTTTACAAATCAGTTATTAGATAAAATAAAAGAAAAAGGAGTAAATGTAGTTTTTGTTACTTTGCATGTTGGTCTTGGAACATTTAGACCGGTAATGGTTCAAGATATTCGTGATCATGAAATGCATAGTGAATATTATAGTATGTCGAGTAGTGTCGCTGATATTTTAAATAAAACTCGAGAAAATGGTAAAAAAATTATTGCCGTTGGTACAACATCAACAAGAACTCTCGAAAGTGTTATGAATAAATATCAAACTTTTAAAGAATGTTCAGGAAATACTAATATATTTATTTATCCTGGATATAAATTTTTAGCAATAGATGGATTAATTACTAATTTTCATTTACCCAAATCAACTCTTGTGATGCTAGTATCTGCTTTTTCGAAAAAAGAATTTATTATGAATGCATATAAAATTGCTCAAGAGAAAAAATATCGATTCTTTTCTTTTGGGGATGCAATGCTTATTATTTAGGAGGAATTTATGAAAGAAGATAAAAAATTAGATTATAAATCATTAAATGAGATTTTAAAAACAGGAAATATTTTATTGAAAATAATTTTTGCAATTGCTTGTTTGGGAATTATGGTTTTAATTCTTTATTTATTAGATAAAACAAGTGTTTTAGTTACTATTGGTCATATTCTTGGAATATTATCACCTTTATTTATTGGAATATTTCTCTCTTGGCTTTTAGAACCTCCAATTAACTATTTTGTAAAAAATAAAGTATCAAGACATCTTGCAACTTTTGTTGTATACTTAATATTAATTTTCTTCTTTATTGTGATACTTGCTTTAATTGTACCAGAGTTTATTTCACAGTTAAATGAATTAATTAAAAAAATTCCTGACTTTTTAGGATCAATTAATGATTTTATTTCAGGAGTATTTGCTAATTTTTCAAATAGTAGTTTTGATACATCAGCAATGAAAGATAATTTACTTGAATCAATTAATTCATTTGTAAATAATATTACAACTAATAATTTAAGTTCAATTGCATCAACCCTAACAAATTCATTAAAGTTTATAAGTAATATTTTCTTAGGACTTTTAATTGGAATTTATTTATCATTTGATTTTTTCAAAGTAAATAAATATTTTAAAATGGTTATTCCAAAGAAATATCATGATGATTTAAAGACACTTAAAAAATCATTTAATACAATGCTTAGAAGTTATGTTAATGGTACACTTCTTTCTTGTTTATTTGTTTTGATATTTACATTTATTGGATTGTTAATTTCTGGAATATCAAGTCCACTACTTTTTGCAATCTTTTGCGCTGTTGTAAATGTTATTCCTTATTTTGGACCATATATAGGTGGAATTCCAGTTGTTGTAGTTGGTTTTGCTATTAGTCCATTTACTGGAATTGTTTGTCTTGCAACCATTATTATTGTTCAATTCTTAGATGGTAATATTTTAAATCCATTAATCGTTGGAAAAGCTGTTTCTCTTCATCCAATTACAATTATGTTAGGACTTTTAGTTTTTGAATATTTCTTTGGTATTATGGGAATGATTTTAGCAACACCTATTATTGCAACTTTAAAAATTATTTTTGGTTTCTTAGATAATAAATATCATTTTATGAATAAGATTGCAAATTAATAGAAAATTCTTGAAAAAAAGTTTATTTTATGGTATATTCTTATACGAGTGAGGGATATTATGAAAATTGTTTTATTGGTAATTTCCATTTTATTGATTATAATTGTATTACTTCAAAGTGGGAAAGCTGAACCAGCTAGTCAAATTATAAGTGGTGGTAATATAGATTTATTTAACAAAAGAAAGGAAAGAGGAAGTGAACTTGTTATAAGTCGTTTAACTTTTCTTCTTGGTATTACTTTCTTTGTTATTAGTTTAATAATGGATTTTATTTAAAACTATCAATTTGATAGTTTTTTTCTTAGGAGTTTATTATGGTTTTAATGGTAAGTGGTAGATGTGATATAGTAGCATTTTATACAAATTGGTTTATGAATAGGTATCGAGAAGGGTATATTGATGTTCGAAATCCTTTTTATAGAAAGATGGTTAGTAGAATTTATTTTAAAGACGTTGATTTGATTTTATTTTGTACTAAAAATCCTTTCCCTATTATTCCTTATTTAAAAGAAATTAAAAAGAAAGTTTTATTTCATGTGA
>CACZOV010000148.1 GCA_902782915.1 uncultured Erysipelotrichaceae bacterium
AACTCCGGCTTCTAATAAATAATTCATTGAAACTACTGTCATAATTTTTTCTCCTTTTCCTCTTCAATTAATTTCTTATATTCGGGCTTTTAGCCAGGATGAATATAAATTCATTAATTTGTTTATTTTTTATTTTAATGCAGCAATTAAATCTGCTTTTTTCATTGTAGAAATTCCTTCTACTCCTTTAGCTTTTGCCATTTCTTTAAGTTCAGCTACTGTTTTAGAACTTAAATCTTCTTTTTCTTCTTTAACTTCCTTTTTATCTTCTTTTACTTCAACTTTCTTTTCAACCTTTTTAGCATCAACTGCTCCTTTTTTAGCAACTTCTACTAATTTTTTGAAAGCATCCATATCTTCTATTGCAAGTTCAGCTAACATTTTACGATTAACTTCAACACCTGCTTTAGTTAATCCATTTATAAATTTAGAATATGAAATATCATTCATACGACAAGCGGCATTTATTCTTGTAATCCATAATTTTCTAAATTCACGTTTTTTATTTCTTCTATCACGATAAGCATAAACACTTGAATGCATTAATTGTTCTTTAGCAGTTTTATAAAGTCTATGTTTACTTCCAAAATATCCACTTGCTTCTTTTAATACTTTCTTGTGTCTTCTTTTTGTTTGTACTCCACTTTTAACTCTTGTCATATTTCCTCCTAACTAGATTATTTCTCTTAGTCTATTTTGATCAGCCTTTGATAAAGTTGATCCCTTTCTATTTTTTCTGTTTACTGAAGCATTTTTCTTTCCTGTATTATGTCTGCTTCCTGGACGTCCTATACTAATAGATCCGCCTTTTCTAATTTTTAATACTTTCTTTGTACCCTTATGTGTTTTTAACTTTGGCATATTTTATCCTCCTTTTTTATTTTTTTGGTGCAAGCATCATTGTCATTGTTCGACCATCAAGTTTTGCTTCTTCTGTTACAATTGCTTTATCACTTAAACGTTCTGCGAACTTATTCATTACATCTTGACCAAGCTCAGTATGAGCCATTTGACGTCCTTTAAATCTTATTGTAACTTTAATTTTAGCATTTTTTTCCAAATACTTTGTTACTTGTCTTAGCTTTGTTTCAAAATCCCCAACATCAATTACAGGACTAAGGCGAAACTCTTTTGTCTCACTCATATTTGCTTTTTGACGTTTCAAGTTTTCTTTTTCCTTTTTGTTTTTAAGATAGCGATACTTATTATAATCCATAATCTTACATACTGGTGGATTTCCATTTGGACTCATTAAAACTAAATCAAGTCCAGCATAACTTGCAAGAACTAGTGCATCCTTTAATGGTTTTACTCCGACTTGTTCTCCATTAGGACCAATTACTAATACAGAACTAGCTTTGATTTGTTCATTAATTAACAAATCATTTTTTTCTTTTGCGATACAAAACACCTCCAATAATTATTAAAATTAAAAAAGCAGATGAGAACATCCACTTTTAAATACACTAAAAAAACATTATAATTTTCTAGGCATTTACCCATTACTATAGTAATCAGGTGGACTAAATCTCTTTCCTTTTTCAATTTACATGTTATATGATACTAAAAATTATCTTATTTGTCAAGTATTTTTATTTATTTTTCATATATTATTTTGTTTATTAAAGTATTTATTTAAATAAGTATTTTCTTCTTCAAAATTTATATAATGATTACATTCTCTATAAAATGAATAAATATCTTGAGAAATTTTTCTTTTACTATAATTAAATTTATATAAATATCTTTCAAGTAAAAACTTATGATAACAATATTTTATATCTTTTATACTTTTAATAGTTTTAAAAACTAAAAAAATACTTACTAAAAATAAATTTAAATTATGATAATTATATATACATATATATATTAAACTAACAATAGTTATAAATGATATTAAAACACTTATATAAAAACTAGTTAAATAATTAAATAATTTATTTAATATTAAATTTAAAAGTTTTCCACCATCAAGTGATAAAATAGGAAGTAAATTAAATATAAGTATACTTAAATGATATATTTTTATATACGAATATTTAAAAAAATAATTTAATAAAAAATAAGTAATAATTTGCATAATAGGTCCTGAAATTAAAATTAATATTTCTTCTTTTATACTACTATTTTCCATCTTAGAAAAAAGAGTTAGTCCACCATAAGGATAAAAAGTAATTGAAATAACCTTCCATTTAAAAAATATTCCTACTATAGCATGTCCTAGTTCATGAAAAAATAATAAAATAAATATAAAAGTAAACTCTTTGAACATCCCTGCTAATAAAATTAAAACTAAAAAGCAATAGAAAGAAGAATCAAATTTAATCTTTAATATAGTCTTCAAAATTTAAATATTCCTGATTTTTTTCAAAAACTAAATACAAGTTATTATCAATTGCTTCGCCTAAATAATCTCCTTTATTAACATAATCATATATCTTAACATTAATATTATTAACATTACCATACCAAATATCAACACCATCAATTCCTTCAATAATTAATACATTTCCATAATTTTCCATTGTACCAATATATACAACAATTCCTGATTCTATAATTGGAACAAGATAAGAATTTGCTACTTCAAGTTTATAGCCATCATAATACTTATGTACAGTCTTATATGCTAATGATTCATTAAAAACAGATTCAGTCTCTTCAGTTTTATAACTTGGTAAAATATTACCAAAGTACTTATTATATAAGTTATTAAAATATGCAAATGATAAATTATCATGATAAACTTCTTTTTCTATAAATGATTTAAACGAAGAATTATTTTTCATTAAAATTAAACATATAATAACTAAAATAAAGCATATTAATGATCGATTTAAAAAACTTAAAAATATATTTTTTTTATTTTTTTCTGTTACTTTTTTTTTATTTAAATATTTACTAATTTCTTTATCCACATGATCACCAATAAAGTATATGAAAAAATTAGAAATTTATTTCAAAAGTATAGTAATAAAATTTTAGATATGTTATTATTTTTTTAAGGAGGATTTTATGAAATTTGAAGAAACAGTTAATTATATTAAAGAAAAAGTTTTAAATATTCCAAAAATTGCAATTATTTTAGGATCAGGTCTTGGTAGTTTAAGTGATGAAATTGAAAATAAAATTACAATTTCTTATAAAGATATACCAAATTTTCCTATATCAACTGTAGAAGGACATAAAGGAGAATTAATATTTGGAACTTTAAATGATATTGATGTTGTTGCTATGAATGGAAGATTTCATTATTATGAAGGATATAGTTTAACAGAAGTTACATATCCTATTCGAATATTTAAATTACTTGGTGTTGAAACAATTATTCTAACAAATGCAGCTGGAGGAATTAATTTAAATTTTTCTAAAGGTGATTTAATGATTATTGAAGATCAATTAAGTTTTTTTGCTGAAAGTGTTTTAAGAGGTCCAAATTTAGATGAATTTGGTGAAAGATTTATTGATATGTCTAACGTTTATACAAAAGAATATATTGAAATATTAAAACCAATCATGAAAAAAGTAACAGGAAAATGTCATACTGGAGTATATGCATATATGAAGGGTCCTACTTTTGAAACTCCTGCAGAAATTAAAGCTTTAAGAATTTTAGGAGCTGATGCTGTTGGAATGTCTACCGTACCAGAAGCAGTTGTTGCTAGGCACTCAGGATTAAAATGTATTGGAATTACTTGTATAACTAATATGGCTGCTGGAATTGAACAAGTAAAATTAAGTCATAATGACGTAAAAGAAACTGCTTTAAAAGTTGAAGAAAATTTTAAAGAAGTAATAAAAGAACTAGTAAAAGAAATATCAAAATAAATGAGATGACCAAAAGTCATCTCATTTTAATTAACCGTAACTATACAAGTTGATGGTGTTCCACCACCATTTGGAGTAACTGTTATTGTTGCTGTTCCTTTACCAACAGCTCGAATAACACCAAATTGATCAACTGTTACAATATTTGAATTACTACTTGTAAAACTTACTGTTTGATTACTTGCTGTTTGAGGTTTTACAGAAGCACTAATTGATGTTGTTTCTCCAACATTTAAAGATACGCTTGATGTACTTAAAGAAACACTAACTGATGGATTATTTTTAACATTTATTGTAATATTTGCTTTTATATTTTCACGTTTAGTTGAAACTGTAATAATAGCAGTTCCTTCTTTAAGTCCTCTGACAACACCATTGGCATCAACTGTTGCAATATTTGAATCACTACTTGTAAAGCTTACTGCTTTATAAGTTGCATTACTAGGATTAAAACTTGGAGTTATTTGTTCAGTTGAACCTATATATATATCACGAGTTGCTTGTCCTATTGAGATACTTGTAACAGGAATAACTGTTCCAACTCCTCCAACCTCTATTCTAGCAGTACTTGTAAATCCACCATCTTGAGAGGTTGCAGTAATTACCGCACTTCCAATTGCCTTTGCCTCTACTACTCCACTTGAATTAACACTAGCAACACTTGAATTACTGCTTGACCAATTAATTGATTTATTTGAAGCATTACTAGGTTCAAAAGCAACAAATAAGCTTTTTTTTGCTCCAACTTCCATAAAACTATAATTTGTTGTTATATAAATTTGTTTTACTTTTAAAGAATAATTTCCAACTGTAATATGACATATTGCTGTTAAGTTATTAATAGTTTTAACAATTATATCAGCACTTCCAATTCCTTTAGCTGTAACTAAACCATCTTCATTCACCACCGCAACATTTGAATTACTACTTGACCAAGTAAGAGTTGTATTAGAATTTTCTGGAGTAATTGATGCCATTAGTTTAGTACTACTTCCAACAAGTATATTAAGACTTTCATCTGATAAAGAAACTTTTGTTGGATAATTATTAGTCTTTACTGTACTTCCATCAACTATTGTCGATTTTCCAGCTTTATAAACTGTAACATATGATGTATCACTTACTGCATTATTTGCTGATGTAACTGTGATAATTACATTTCCTTCTTTAATACCAGTAATAACACCTCTTGAATCAACTGTTGCAATACTTGGATCACTACTTATAAAATTTAAATTCAATTCGGTTGCATTACTAGGAGTTGTCTGATAACTTAAAGTATGTTTATATCCTACTGCTAAACTGATGTTTTTCTCATTTACCTTTAATGATGTTGGCACTATATTATAATTTCCAACATTTACAACACATTCTGTTACTTTATTATTAATTAAAGTTTTAACCGTAATAATTGCAGTTCCATCTTTTAACCCACTTACATATCCTGTTGTTTCATTGACACTTGCAATAGATGGATCACTACTTTCAAAGGTAACTTGCTTATTATCTGCATTTTCTGGTAATACAGTAGAAATAAGCTGATAGCCACTTCCCTTTTTAATACCAATTTCATTTACGTTTAAAACTACTGCATCAGGTGTTACTTTATCTGCAAAGCTAATTACCTTAAAACGAATAAGAACTAAAAATAATAAAATTAAAATAATAATTACTAAAAGAATTTTCCATAATAAGCCAAAAAACTTATTCTTACCACTATCTTCATCTTGATGATAAATATCTGGATCAGGATTATTTTGCATTTGATTATTATAACTATTATATTCCGTATACATATAACCTCCGTACTTTATAAAAAGATTATAACACAAGAATAAAAAAATTAAAATACCTTAAATGCACGATAATTAGATTTTTTTTCTTTTTTATAAATAGCAACTGTATTCAAATCCTTATCAACTAAAGTCAAATAATCATCTTCTTCATTAATAAAAATAGGATTTCCATTTTTTACTTTTTTAAGTAATTCATCATCTATTTTTATAACTTTAAAGTCAATTGCATCTTTAATATCGATAATTTGATTACTTATATCACCTATTGTAAATTTTCCACTTTTAGTTCTAACTAATTCAGTCATTGTACAAGGAATTCCTAGAGTTTTTCCAATATCATCAATTAAACTTCTAATATAACATCCTTTGCTAACCAAAGCTCTAAATTTAAATTCTTTTTTTTCTAAATCAAAACTAAGAAGTTCTATTTCAAATATTTCTACCTCTCTTTTAGGAAGCTCTACTTCTATATTATTTCTAGCATATTCATATAATCTTTTTCCATTTACATGAACAGCAGAATAGATCGGCACTACTTGAAAATATTTTTTTTTAAATTTTTTTAATACATCTAAAAGTTCTTGTTTAGATAAAGAAATATTATCTATTTTATCAACTACTATTCCTGTTATATCTAAAGTATCTGTTAAAAGACCTAATTTTACTGTTGCAATATATTCTTTTTTATCAAGAGTCAATTGATCAAGTATTTTAGTTCCTTTTCCAACCCCAAGAATCATTAATCCTGTTGCAAGAGGATCAAGAGTTCCAGCATGACCTACTTTTTTAATATTTAAATTTTTAGAGACTTGATTTACCAAGTCTCTACTTGTTATGCCTTTTTCTTTATTTACTAATAAAATTCCATCCATTATTTAAACCCATTCCATAAGTTTGAACTTTTTTGATATTCACTATAAAAGTTATCCATTAAAACAATATATTCGAATCCTTCACTTTTATTTTGATACTTGAGTTCTGTAATAACAAGTCCAAAATCATATCCTTTTTCTTCAGCTATTTTAAAACTATTATTATTTACTTCAACAACCATTGCAACATGACCATCTTTAGTTGCAAGATCACCTGGTTTAATTTTTCCTTTAGCATCTCCTAAAGTAACACTTGAAACCCTTATTCCACCAAGACTATTAAAGACATTGCTTGTTGTTGGCACTACTAATTTTTGACTAGAAGATCCTGTATAATAGCCACCATTATAAATAGCCCAAGTTATAAAACCACTACAATCAATTCCAAATGGATATGTTTGACCATTTCTTTGCTTATCAGTACCTCCAAAATCCATTTTTACCTGACATCCCCAACTATCAGGTACTCCCATAAAATTATCTTGAGTATCCTCGAAACTAGTATATTGACCATTTGAAAGATATCCATGATATCCATGAAAATGTCCACCTGACCAGAAATATGGAATATGTACATCTATTTGACTTGATAAGTATATTGCTGCTGCAACTACTCCTTCTCTTGTTTTATATCCAGCTGTTCTAATATTATTATATAGTCCTGTATTATAGCGACTTCCACTTCCACATTGAATAAGATTACCACTATCAGCACTATTTCCTAATACAAGAGCATTTTTACTACTATTATACTTTTCACGTATGACTGCAACTCTTTGTTCATATCGACTTAAACTTACTTTTTGTTGATCGTTCAAATACTTATCATAATCAGAATCTCTCATACTTTCAATTTCTTTGATGTGTTCTAAATTAGCAAATTCAAGACAAACACCAATTTCATCATAAACATCCTGATTAGTTGTTTTTTTTTTTTTTTCAAGAATAACATTTACTATTGTAGGTATTAAAAATACAATAATTGCTGCTATAATTCTATCTTTTATTTGTTTTTTACCGTCATCCTTTTTAGGATTAATAACTTGTTTATAAATATCAATAGAAGTTCTTATAATTAATATAATTGGTACAATAAATCGAATAACATTTAAAAATAATCTACTTAAATAAATAATTCTTAAAAAAAATGGTTGTACGCACATATTATCAACTCCAAACTTAACTTAATTATAACATAAGTTTTTCTTTATAACAATAAAAATACATACTTCCCATAATACTTCCAAATAAATTGACAATTAAATCTTTCATAGTATCATTAATTCCTAAATCTAAATATCCATCTATAGTAAATAATTCATTCTTATCATAATAAATAACTGTTTTTTCAATATTTTTAAATTTCTTTATTTTACTTTCATTTTTATCATATTTACTTGTATAAATATTATTTACAAACATATCTTTTTGCATATCAATTTTAAATATATTATCCATCGAATACTCATATATTTCAAATACAGCTCCAACAGTAATTGAAAAACAAAATCCTAATGTGATGATAACAATAGTTGGTAAAATAACTTTCTTTTTTCGATAAATTAATAAAATAAAAATAACAGTTATAAATCCTGTTAATGCATGCATAATAGTATCCCATAAAGGAATACTTGAATATAATGTATTAAAAAAATAAGTATATAAAATTAAACTACGAATATTTTCAAGAAAAAAAACTTGATATACCTTTTTCTTTTTTAAATAAAATATAGTTGAAATAAACGATAATATTATAAATAAAATACTTAGTATAAAATGACTAGAAAATTCTTTTATTATAATAATTAAACTTATTATTCTAAGTAAAGTTAAATAACTTATAAAAATATATTTTTTCAAGACAACCACCATTATTAGTATTTAAAAATAGTAATTTTTTATACGTTTTTAGTACTTTTTATTAATTAAAATGGTGTTCCCAGTAGGAATCGAACCTACATTTAATCCTTAGGAGATAGAAAGTACCAAATTCAAAAATCATTTTGTTTTTTTAAAATACTTGATTTTATTTATAAAAATCGGAGTTTTTTTTA
>CACZOV010000149.1 GCA_902782915.1 uncultured Erysipelotrichaceae bacterium
AATTGGAATTTATAAAGAAAACTTAGATACATGTTTCTTTGATTTTAAAAAGAATTTCTTTAATAAGATAGTAGGATCTGATCTTGATAATACAATTTTATTTACTAAAGAATTATTAAATGAATTAAATAGTATTAATAAATTTAAAACTTATTTATTTGATCCAACTAATACGATTTTAGAAAATTATTTAAATATTACTAAATATACTAATAACTTTGACTTTGTTTTAACAAGTTTAAATGATAGTTTAACTAAGATCTTAGAAGAATCTAAAGAAAATAAAAATAATATTACTTATCAGCCAATTTTACTTGTTATTTATAATTTTGATAAGTTTAAGTCTAATACTACATTAGATTTACCTGCAATTATTTCAAACTTTAATTTAATTAATAACTCGCTTGGCCTTATTAATATGATTGTAATTTCATCAGTTGATGATTTTAAGAAAGTTGAATTTGAATCTTGGTTTAAACAAATAAATGATCCAAGTCATGCTATTTGGATTGGAGAAGGTATTTCTAATCAATTTAATATTAAACTAACAAGAAGTAGTGATCGTACTCTTCAAACACCAATTCAAAACAACTTTGGTTATACAGTTATAAATGGACGTCATAGTTTGGTTAAAGTTTTAGAATTTGATAAGAAATCTTTAGAAAAGAAAAATGAAGAAATTCAAAAAGAAATAGATAATAATATAGAGGAGTTATAATGAATACAAAAGTATTAGTAGAAATATATGTTCCAGAACTTGATAAAAAATATAATATTTTTGTTCCATCTGCAAGAAAGATTTCAAATGTTATAATCGATCTAATAAAAGGAATTGGAGAATTATCAGATGGTGCATATCCAAGTAGATTAAATCACGCCTTAATGAATAGTGATACATGTGAAATATATAACGTTTCCTTAACTTTTAAAGAAGCAGGTATTTTAAACGGAATGAAATTATTGTTGATCTAGACTGTCTTTGACAGTCTATTTTTTTAATAATTGACAATTTTTTTATAATCGCATATAATGTTTAAGACTAAAAAAAAGAAATATGGAGGAATTATGTTTAAATTATTCAAAAATTTAGGAAAAAAAGAACTATTATTTATTTTGATATCAATTATTTTTATTTTTATTCAAGTTTTTTTAGATTTAAGATTACCAGACTATATGTCAAATATTACAACACTTATTCAAACTATGGGAGAAAGTCATGAAATATTAAAAGAAGGATTAAAAATGCTTGCTTGTGCTTTTTTATCTTTAGGAACAAGTATTATAGTTGGGTATTTAGCAACTTTTATAGCTAGTAGTTTTGGTTTAAAAACTAGAGGGAAAATTTATCGAAAAGTACTAGACTTTAGTGCATCTGAAATAAAGGATTTTAGTGTTTCAAGTTTAATTACTAGAACAACTAATGATGTTGGTCAAATTCAAATGTTGATATCATTTGGACTTCAAGCCTTAATAAAAGCACCAATTATGGCAACTTTTGCAATTATAAAAATTGCTGGCAAAAACTTTTATTTTAGTTTAATTACTTTTATTGCAGTTGTTTTACTTCTTATATTAATAACAATTATTATTTTTACAGTAATACCTAAATTTAAAATTGTTCAAAAACTAACTGATCAATTAAATAGAATTACAAGAGAAAACTTAATGGGTATTAGAGTTATTAGAGCTTTTAATGCAGAAGAGTATCAAAAAGATAAGTTCGAAGATACTAATAATAATTTAACAAATATTCAACTATTCAATCAAAAAATTATGGGGATAATGTCTCCTTTTATGAGTTTAATTGTATCAAGTATAACACTAGCCTTTTATATAGTAGGTTCAATTCTTATAAATGAAGCAAATATAATAGACAAAATAACTATTTTTTCAGATATGGTTGTCTTTACATCATATGCCATGCAAGTTATAATGTCTTTTATGATGCTAGTTATGATATTCTTGATTTATCCCAGAGCAAGTGTTTCAGCTAAAAGAATTCTTGAAGTATTAGAAAGAGAAATTAAAATTAAAAGTGGAAGTCGAAATAATTCTAAAGAAAAAGGATTAGTTGAATTTAGACATGTTTCTTTTAAATATCCTGATGCTGATAATTATATGCTTGAAGATATATCTTTTAAGGCTTCAAAAGGCGAAACTATAGGTATTTTAGGTGGAACTGGATCAGGTAAGAGTACTTTAGTTAATCTAATTCCCAGATTTTATGATGCAAGTGATGGTGAAGTTTTAGTTGATTCTATTAATGTTAAAGAATATGACTTAGAATCTTTATATAAAAAAATAGGGTATGTATCTCAAAAAGCTGTTTTATTTAAAGACACTATAAAAGAAAATGTAAGATATGGCTCTAATATAGAAGATGCAAGAATAGAGGATGCTATTCGAGTTAGTCAAGCTTCTGAATTTGTATCTAAATTAGAAAATAAATTAGAAACAGAAATAGCAAGAGGAGGAACTAATGTATCTGGTGGTCAAAAACAAAGACTATCAATTGCAAGAGCTATTGCTAAAAATCCAGAAATATATATTTTTGATGATGCATTTTCAGCTCTTGATAATACAACAGATCTAACTCTTCGAAAGGAATTAAAAAAATATACAAAAGATGCAACAACTTTAATTGTTGCAAGTAGAATTGGAACAATTTTAAATGCAGATAAGATAATTGTCCTTGATAAAGGAAAAATGGTAGGAATGGGAACTCATCAAGAATTACTTAAAAATTGTCAAGTCTATCAAGAAATTGCTAAAAGTCAATTAAGTGAGGTGGAATAATGGGACCAAGAAGAAATGTTGAAAAACCAGAGAATTTTAAAAAATCAATTAAAGAATTACTTTTTTACTTAAAACCATTTTATCGTCTTTTAATTATTTCCTTAATTTTATCCTTTATTGCCTCCATTTTTTCAATAATTGGACCTGATAAAATAAAAGAAATAACTAATATAATTGTTGATGGATTAGGAAGTCAAATTAATTTTTCTCGAATTAAATCTATTTCAAGTTTTTTAGTTACAATTTATTTAATAGGATTTATTTGTAATTATTTAGTTAATTTTATCATGGCAACAGTTACTAATAAATTTTCTCGAAAATTAAGAAAAGAAATAAGTGAAAAAATTAATAAATTACCTTTAAAATATTTTGATAATACCACTTATGGAGATATTTTATCAAGAGTTACAAACGATGTTGATACAATGAGTCAATCAATTAATCAAAGTATTAGTACTTTAATAAGTAGTTTAACTTTACTTATTGGATCAATATTTATGATGTTTCATACTAATTATATTTTAGCAATAGTTTCAATTGGTGCAAGTATCTTTGGTTTTATATTCATGATGATTGTTTTAATATCTAGTCAAAAATACTTTCAAAAATTTCAAGAAGAACTTGGTAATTTAAATGGGCATATTGAAGAAACTTATTCAGGACACTCAATTGTAAAAGTTTATAATGCAACTAATTTAGAGATAAATGAATTTGATACAATTAATGAAAGAATGTTTAAAAGTGCAATTAAGAGTCATTTCTTTTCAGGACTTATGCAGCCATTCATGGGATTTATTGGTAATTTATCTTATGTTTTAGTTTGTATAGTAGGATCATACCTTGCTATAAATGGAACTATTACTTTTGGTGTTATAATTGCTTTTACTATCTATGCAAGACTATTTTCTCAACCATTATCTCAACTCGGACAAGTTGCAAGTAGTATGCAAAGTGCAGCTGCTGCAAGTGAAAGAGTATTTAAGTTTCTAAGAGAAGAGGAAATGAGTAAAGAAAAATCTAAAAAGTATTTAGATAAAGAAAATGTAAAAGGGGAAATTGAATTTAGAAATGTTTTATTTGGTTATAATCAAGATAAAACAATTATAAAAGATTTTTCAAGTATAGCACATCCCGGAGATAAAATAGCAATTGTTGGACCAACCGGAGCCGGAAAAACCACACTTGTTAATTTACTTATGAAATTTTATGAAATTAATAGCGGTGATATCTTAATTGATGGAATAAGTATAAAGGATTTAACTAGAGAAAATATTCATGATCTATTCATCATGGTTTTACAAGATACATGGGTATTTGAAGGAACTATAAAAGAAAATATAATTTATAATCAAAAAAATATTCGAGAAGAAGACATAGAAAATATTTGTAAAAAAATAGGACTTGATCATACTATTAAAACATTAAGTCATGGATATGATACTATTTTATCAGATACTGAAACTTTATCATCAGGAGAAAAACAACTCTTAACTATTGCAAGAGGAATGATCAAAAATTCTCCATTCTTAATTTTAGATGAAGCAACTAGTAGTGTTGATACAAGAACCGAGGAATTAGTAAGTAAAGCAATGGATTCTTTATGTAAAGATAGAACATCTTTTATAATTGCTCATCGCTTGTCAACTATTAAAAATGCTGATCTAATTTTAGTTTTAGATGATGGAAATATTGTTGAACAAGGAAAGCACGAAGAACTTCTAAAGAAAAATGGTTTCTATGCAAAACTATATAATTCTCAATTTGAAAAAATTAATTAGCTATTAACAATAATTTGAAATTGATTTAATTTATGAAAACTCTAATTTGCAACGTTTAGATTTAGGTGGAAGATAATAGCATAATTAATAAATAATATATTTATTAATAAGTATTATAAAAGATAGAATATTAATTGTATTCTATCTTTCTTTTAAGTTATCATATAGGTAATTAAAGTAATCATGTTGAATAGCTAGGTTTGAATATTTTATTTTGTTTTCTATTGTTTCATTTATTTTAATTAAGTCTTCAACCGAGTAGGTTTTATTTGAATAGTAAGTCATATTTGATGTTTGAGCATCATAGTATCCTATTTCATTTTTCCAAGATGAATCTGAAAATATGGTCATACTTGTATAAGTTGGAGAAAATAAATCATCTCCTACATAATATCTTAAGTCATAGTTTAAATTAAATAAATTAGCAATTGTTGGAGTTACATTAATATAATTTGTATATTCTTGAAATGTCGTTCCTTCTAGATCATTTGACCAAATTACAAAAGGTACTCTTTCATTTTCATATTTTTCATCAATTGAATAGGGAAGTGCTTCTTTTAAAATAGTATTTGATAGTCCATATGGGTAGTGATCTCCATATAAAACAATAACTGTATTATCTAGTTTATTTTGATCTTTAAGTCCTTTTAATAAAACTCCTAATCCATCATCTAATACTTTTAATTTAGACATATATCTCTTTAGTTTAATATCATAGTTATCATACATACTATCTTCAAATAAATATAAGTATTTATCTCCATATAAACTTTGTCCATATGGTTGATGAGATGTTACTGTAGTAAGCCAAGTCATGAAACGTTCATCTTTTTTATAATTACTTAAGATTTTTACAACCTCAGTCATGAATTCTTCATCACTTGCCCATTCCTCTTCTTTGGTATTATGAGTAATATTTAAGTCATCAACATCATAATATCTTTCACTTCCCATATTAGAGTGAATTTCTCTTCTTTGATAATACTTTTCTGTATAATCATGCATCGAGGTTGTTTTGTATCCTTTTTCTTTAAATAAATTAAAAATACTTTCGGGATATAAATTATTACTATAAGTATTAGCAGTACATTTATTATAAATTGAATAAAGTCCTATCATTCCTGATAATTCATTATTTCCAGTTGCACATGAATTTCTTGGAGAATAATTGTTTTTAAAATAATAACCACTACTTACTAATTTATAAAAATTTGGATATAACTCTTCATTTATAAAAATATCATTAACTGATTCCATCATAATAACAATTAAGTTTTTATTTTCAAATAATCCTGTATAACTATTTTCTTCATGTATTTTATTATTAATAAAATATTCATTTAAATTATTTAAAACTAAATCATCACTTGAATTAATTAATTCTAACCATTTAGAGTCATCTATATTTTTATTATCTTGATTATATGTATAATTGGTTTTAATAATTTCTACTTCATTTTTTAAAAATATATTTTTAATATCTAAAATACTATAAATAGTTGTTCCAAATTGTTTAATGGCAATACTTGGATTAGTTGGATTTATAAATAATTCTTTATTTTTTATAGTTTGTAATTTATTTTGAAAAATATCAAGATCAATTGTTAAATAAAAACTAAATCCAAATATAAGTAAAAAACTTATTAATGCTAAAGTTTCTTTTAATTTATCAAATTTATTATCTACTTTTAGATTTATTTTTTTCTTATCAATTAATTTATAATAGATTATAATTATTATTCCTGGTATAAATAAAAGATAATAATACCAATAAAAACTTTTTATAAAGTCTATAATGTATGATAATACCGCACCTGCTTGACTTGATACATTAAAAGACATATAAACACCTATAAAATTATGAAATCCTGCTTGAATAAGTGAATAAAAAGAAAAACTAAAAACTATTAAAATATTTAATATTTTAACTATTTTTTCTTTTAAATATAATTCAATATAACCTATTATCATACTAATAATAATGGTACTAAAAAGAATTCTTAAAGTTGATGGATCAATTATATTTTGATGACTTATAGCTTTAAATATTATTTCAATTAAAAATAATAGAACTAGAAGTATGATAGTATTATATAAAAACTTATTTATTTTTTTCAAAATAATTCCTTCTTTCAGGAATCATTGTATCATATTACCCTTAATTTGTAAATTTGACAAATTAAATAAATTATGTTATAATACCGAGGATTTTAAAGGGGGACATTATGAATTATCAAGAATCACTTAAATATTTAGGACTTAATTTTAATTATACAAAAGATGAATTAAGAAAAAAATTTAGATTTCTTGCTAAAGAATATCATCCAGATACTAATATAAATAAAGTAGGATCAGAAGAAAAATTTAAAGAATTAAATCTTGCATATCATTTATTACTTAAAAGATTGGAAAATGATAAGTTAATAAAAAATGAAGAAGATCTTATTATTCTAAAAAATCAAATTATTTTAGAAATTAAAGAGTTAAAAGATAAATATTCTTATAAAGAAGTATATGATTTTGGAATTAAATATTTATTACTTTTATCTAAAATAAATAATTTAAGAAGAGTATTAATTCTAAAAGATAAATTTGAAAAAGAAAAAAGTATTTTATTAAAAGAAATTATTTTACCTAAGAAAAAGCAAGAATTATATAATACAATTGATAAATTTAAGGAAAGATATGGAAAATATGTAAGAGAAATATCTATTAAGTATCTAAAGTTATTACTAAATGTCAATGAAATAGATAATTTAGAGAAATTAAAATTTGATTTTTTAAAAGAAATTCATGAAGAGTATCAAAGAGAAATAGATGGTGAAAAGTTACTTGGTTTAAAAGATAAAATAAAAAGAATTATAATTTATAATTTTTATATAAATAGTATAGATAAATCAATGAATAGAATTTGTTTAAATTATGATCTATTAAAAGAAGCTTTTACTCTTTTAAGTATAGTAGACTCAAAAAATATTAAAGAAATTATAACTATTTTAGAAAAAATTGATTATGATTATCCTGTTTTTGAAAAGAGTAAACTTGATCTTTTTTATTTAAAATACTTAGGTAGAATTTATTTTAAAGATTTAGATAAAGTTGATTCTTTAAAACCTAGAGTTATAGTATATGAAAATGAAAAAGGAAATAGTGAATTAAATTTAAAATTAAATAAATTTTATTACTATGCAACTATTAAAAATATAAGTTTAAATGAATTAATTGATTTTGATTTTGCAAGTTTTTTAAATGAAAATTGTGAAAAGTCTTTGACTTTTTAAAAAAATATGATATGATATAGTAAATTCAAAGAAGAAGAGGAGTACATATTATTTTATTTTAAGAGAGTTAGTGTTAGGTGCAAACTAATAGTAAGATGTATGGAAGGTAGCTTCTGAGATATGTATCTGAGTTTAGTAGGATATGTTGTTAATCGCATTAAGATTTTAAGGTAATTATTATTACAAATTAAGGTGGTACCACGGATTTCGTCCTTTAGGATGAAGTCCTTTTTATTTTAGAAAGGAATATTTTATGGAATTAGAAAAAAAGTATAATGCTTTAATGGTTGAAGATGGAAAAACAAAAAAATGGAAAGAAAAGGGATACTTTAATTGCAATTTAAATTCAAAAAAAGATCCTTATTGTATTGTTTTACCTCCTCCTAATGTTACAGGTGTACTTCATTTAGGACATGCTTGGGATGTAACACTTCAAGATATTATAATTCGTTATAAAAAGATGGAAGGATATGATACTTTATGGCTTCCAGGAATGGATCATGCTGCAATTGCGACAGAAGCTAAAGTTGTTAAGAGACTTAAAGACCAAGGTATAAATAAATATGAATATGG
>CACZOV010000150.1 GCA_902782915.1 uncultured Erysipelotrichaceae bacterium
ACTTTATAATGAATTTAGAAATAAAGCTAAACAAGAAAAAACTGATGTTACTGAAGATGTAGTATTTGAAATGGAATTAATTAAATCAATAGAAGTAAATATTGATTACATCTTGGGATTAGTTAAGAAATACCATGATAGCAACATGGAAGATAAAGAGATTCTTGTAACTATTCAAAAAACAATTATGGCTAGTCCAGATTTGAGAAATAAGAAAGATTTAATCATGGCATTCATTGAATCATTAGATCAAGACTCAAACGTATATGCTGATTTTGAGTCATTTATGAATAGTAAAAAGAAAGAAGAATTAGATAAAATAATTGCTGAAGAGAATCTTAATAAAGAAGAAACATATAACTTTATTCAAAGATCATTCGAACAAGGAAGAGTAGAAACTAATGGTATAGAAGTATCAACAATACTTCCTCCGATGAATATGTTTACTCCTAATAATGATAGACAAGAAAAGAAGAATAAAGTAATAGATAAATTATTAGAATTCTTTGATAAGTTCTTCAGTATATCTACCACCAAATTTTAATGTGATGGTATAATAATGAATAGATAATAAGGGTATATTTCATTGTTTAATATGGAATATGTTCTTTTTTTGATTGGAGATGTAGAATGGCTTATTATGATAATGAATTAAATATTATTAATGATTTTATTGAAGTTTCTTCTAAAGAAATATTGATGTTTGATAAATATGGAGAAAAAGTATTAAAAAGTATTTATGATTTTACAAGGTGGGAAAATTCATCTAGTAAAACTGACCCTCCTCCAGATATGTATTCAATAAAACATAAATTAATGATGGAAATAATGAGAGTTGATGATCATACTACTGTGAATAAAAAAGGGATAATATATAATCCTTATAGAATAAAAGAGAATAAAACTTATAAGGAAATACAAAATTGGCTTAAAAAAAATAATATTAGTTTTAACGGAAATATATTTGTAAATACTATAACTGATTTACCTACGGATGAAGATCATAGTTATGAAAAGTATTTAAATGAATTTGTTAGAGTAATAAAAAAACATGATGAATCTTATGAGTTATATGTTAAAAATCATCCAACAAAAAAATTAATATATTTTATTTTAGATGAGTCGTCTCCATATTTTAAAAGTGAAGAAAAAGAAATCATTATTAAAGCTGGTAAATCAGTATGTGCACAATTACATTTATTTTTTTATGATAGGAATTTTATAGATGTTTTGAAAAAATCCAAAGCTGATTATATAATATGGTATGCTCCATTTAAGCACTTCAAATCTTTAGATAATATTGATTTGCCTAAAGTGGTTATTTTCACAAAAGAAAATTTGAAAGATATAAAAAATATAAATTATAATATTAATGAGATGTATAGTATGGAGGAATAGAGGTTTTAAAATGTATATTAAAAAAGTAGAAATTAGTAATTTTAGAATGTTTGAAAAAAAATTTGTCATTGATAATATAAATATTCCTGACAAAGAAAATAAAGGAAGTGGTTTGACAGTCTTATTGGGAGAAAATGGGTGTGGTAAAACTACAATTATTGATGCTATTTCTTTTTGCTTATCGGATTATAAGGCTGATTTATTTGAGATAAAAGATATGAATACTAGTAAAAATAATACTAATATAAGTGTATATTCAGATAATACGTTTGAAGTTAAAACAATATATGGCAACGGTAGTTTTAAAAGTATTGGTTATAATTTTAGAGCAAACCTAAGACAAAAGTCAACATCAATAATGTTCAATTCCCCAATAGTAAAATATCAAGAGTATATTGCAGAAGATATAGAAAAATATAAACCAAATTCACCAGATGTTAGAACAAGTATTACAAATGTTTATGGTTTCAAAAGAAATAATGATACTGATTTTTTATATTTGGAAAAAAATAGAGTTTATCAAATAAAAGGTGGGGTATATAATGATACAAAGTTTGATAGGATAATGGATGATTTTAATTATCAATATACTAAAAATAGTGAAATAATAGATATAAATTCAGAGTTATCAGAAAAATTAAAAAAAGGAAAGATACAAAATCAAACATTAAATGAAGTTATGAAAGTATTTAATGATATAACAGATAATAGAATTGAGTTAGATTTTTTAGATAATTATAAACCATTTGATAATGCAATGTTTAAAATAAAGAAAAACGATAATATATTAATCGATATTTCCTCATTAGGATCGGGTTTTGAAATGATTTTTTCAATGATATATTCATGTAATATTAGTTTGTCTAATGCTAAAAATTTAATAATAGTGATAGATGAGCCAGAATTACATATGCATCCTACATTACAAAAAAAATTTGTTGATTATTTATTAAATATATCAAAAAATGTACAAATTATATTAACATCACACTCTCCAATTTTAGTAAAACAATTATTAAAAAGTGAATATGTTAAAATAAAAATATTAAATAAAGATAATAATATAAGTGAAATTGAAGAAAGAAAATTGTCATATCTTTCAGCAAATGAAATAAATTTTTTAGCATTTAATTATTCAAGTATTGAATATTATAATGAATTATATGAAGAATTAATGTTTATAAATAAATTAGAAGGAATTAGAAGATTTGATAACGAATTTTTTATTCAAAAAATGAAATTAAAAGCTGATTATCCTGAAAAGGGTAAAGATAATATGGTAACAAAATATACATATATAAGAAATTCAATTCATCACAGTGGAAGTTATGATGAAATACCAGACGATGAATTATACAATGCAATACTATATTTAAGAAATTGTTTATAAAACAAAATTTGATAAGTATTTTGTCCATCAGTTTTACATAGAATATTAATATATTTGAAAAAAATTGCTAAATATAATTAAACTTTAATTTTAAAATTTATTGATATTTTAAAAAAATTTGAATGAATCTCTTTTTATTTTAAATTGTTTTCTAAAACGAGCATACCTTAAATATACTTTTTCTCATATAAAACACCCCTCATAAAAATAATTGTGAAATATTTATTCATGGTGTAGATATATTTTTA
>CACZOV010000151.1 GCA_902782915.1 uncultured Erysipelotrichaceae bacterium
AAATATGAATTAAATGGTGATATTGAATTTCAAAATAATCAAGATGATGAGTCAAATTATGACCAAAAAGATCAAGATGAAATCAAAACAATTGATTTAAATAAAGTTTCAATTGATTATTCAATTGATGATAAAGAAAAAGATAATAACATATTTTATTCATATGATATGAAATTAGAAACAGAAATGAAAATTCCAGCAACTAATAACAAAGAATCAAAAATAGAAGTAAATAAAAACAAAAATAATAATAAAAAAGCAAATAACAAAACTAAGAATAAGAATTATTATTCAAAGAATAATTCTAAAAATTATAAAAACAATAAGAATAATAAAAAATAATAATTATCAAAAAAAGACATTATAAATGTCTTTTTTATTATATAAAAAGAGAAGGGGAGTATATTATTTATTATTTTAAATAATATTACAAAATTATAATAAATTAATGTTAATTATAAAATTATTATAAGAACATATTAATTAATATTAATAATATCAAAAATTAAAATTATAATATTAATCTATGTTATACATATAATAATAAAAGATTATAAATAAGACAAATTAAATTTAAGTATAATTATCTATATAACTTAATATAGAACTTAACATAATATATATTATATTAAGTAGAATATTTTATTAAATAAATAGAGTTATATAACTAATTTATGTATTTTTACTTATATATTTATTATACTATATAATGAATTAAATATATCATTATTTGTATATTTAATACTATCATTGTTTAATAATTATTATTTATAATAATAACAATATTTATTATATATATCTTTTTTTATTAAATTTTACTCTATTTAATTCAATCATAAAATTTTAATCGAGCTTGATAATTATTAAGTTAATGATTAAGTCGATTTGTTTTAGAAGATTTTAATTAATGTTTAAACTTATCGATATGATTAATTATTCATCTTTTCGTTTGTCGATTCGTTTTAGAACACTTTAGTTTATTTAATTCATTTATATTTTTTCTTTATTAGTAAAAATTATACATTGACAATCCCCTTTCGATGATCCAATTTTTGATAGGGGACTTATAATATAATTTTTACATATATAACAATTAATTTCACATAATATAAAAGGGTGATAAAATGAAAAAGAAAGTAACAGACAAAAATCAAACAAATTTCACAAACACTATGAACAAAGAAACTAATTCTAATAGAAATAGTAAGATAAATTCAAAAAGAAATAATAATGAAACTAATTCTAATAGAAACGATCTAAGTTCAAAAAATAATAACAATATTACAGATAACTTTGAAAGTTATAATTCAAATGAATGTGAATAGTTAAATATTTCTTTTTAAAGAATATATTATATCTTGTATATATTGGTTAATTTTAATAGTAAGATTTATACTCCTTAGATCATAACTTTTTATAGCATATTCCCCTACTTGATTATTCATGCTATTTATGACATTAAAATCATTTAAAAGTAAATTTATAGCATCTTTTGGAGTATAATCTTTACTAGATATTTCTTTTATCGTTGAAATGTTTTTAATTTCTTCGAGATTCATAATAGGATACCCACCTATTTTTTTTATTAAAAATGAAAGCTCTCTATATATACTATTTAAATTATCTATACTCATTTTTATATCATTTATAAGAGTAGTACTCCCCTCCCCTTTAATATTAAAATATAAGTTATATAAATTATTAAGAAAAATAAATATATTAGTTAAATATTGATTTAACATGTCTTTATAATTAAATTTAATAAAAAGCACCTCCATAATAATATATGATAAGTGCCTAGAAAAGTTATTTTAATTTATCCAAAAAACTTTTTCCCATCCATGGTTTTTCTAATTCAAAATTATCAAGAATTGTTGCACCAATATCTGATAAAGATTCAAGTACATCAATTTGTTTTGGTTCTTTAAATAGTCTAGAATAAACTAAAACAGGAACATTTTCTCTTGTATGATCTGATCCTGGCAAAGTTGGATCGCATCCATGATCAGCCGTAATAATAAGTAGGTCATCAATATTTAATTTATTTAAAAGAATAGATATTTCTACATCTAATGCTTCTATTGCTTTCGCATATCCTAAAACATCTCTTTTATGACCATACAAAGAATCAAAATCACTCAAATTTAAAAAACATAATCCTTCAAAGTTTTTTTCCATAATGTTATTTAATTTATTTAATCCCTCAGTGTTATTCTCTGATTTAATTATTTTTGTAATTCCATATCCATTATATAGATCATGAATTTTTCCAATTGAAATTACTTGGTAATTTGATCCTTTTAAAGTATCTAAAACACTTCTATTTGGTGGTGTTAATGTAAAACAACGAGTATTATTTGTAAAATTATAAACTCCATTTTCTTCAGTAAATGGTCTTGCAACAATTCTTCCAACTTTCCATTCGTCAACATTTGTTATTTCTCTTATTATTTCAGCATATTGATATAGTTCATTTATTGGAATAATATCTTCATTAGCAGCTATTTCTAAATCTGAATCACCAGTTGTATAGATAATTAATGATCCAGTTTCTTTATGCCTTTCACCTAGTTTTTCTATTACTGCTTGATGATCACCAATTAAATTTCCAATAATACCCTTTTTTGTTTTTTTTACAATTTCTTCAAGTAAAGCCCTTGGAAATCCATTTTCTTTAAATGTTTTATATGCTAAAGTATTTTCAATTGCCATAAGCTCATAGTGTCCACTTAAAGAATCTTTTCCCTTATTTTTGGGCCTTGCAATTGTATAATAAGCCTCACTTTCTAAATTATTCATTGTAAGCGTATTTAAAAAACCTAATTTTTTTAAATTGGGTATAAATAAATCATAATTTTTAGAAATATTTCCTAAAGTATTTGCCCCTTTATCATTATAGTTCGATGCATCAATTGCTTCCCCTACTCCAAGACCATCTAAAACTATTAAAAATACACGTTTAAATTTCATTTTTACTCCTCTTTTCTAGTATTATATTTTATGTAATCATCTTTTAATTTAGTATTAAGTGCATGAGTATAAATTCTTGTTGTTGTAAGATCAGAATGTCCAAGTAACTCTTGAATTGTTCTTAAATCAGCCCCATTATTTAAAAGATCTGTTGCAAATGTATGTCTTAAGCTATGAGGTGTTATTTTATTTTTTATGTTATTTTGTTCCAAAATGTTTTTTAAAATATAATTAAAGCCATGCCTAGTAATTCCAACTCCATGATTATTTAAAAATAATTTGTCTATTTCACCTTTACCTTTTTTTAAAAGCAATTTTCTTACTTCTAAATATGATAAGAGTGCAATTTTTGAATATTTAGACATTGGAACAATTCTTTCTTTATTTCCTTTTCCTTCTACTAATATAATTTCGTTTTCTAAATCAACATTATAAATTGTCAAATTGACAAGTTCTGATACACGAAGACCTGATCCATACATAAGTTCAAGCATTGCTTTATCTCGATACTTAAAAACATTTGTAAGCTCAACATCTAATATCTTTTCCATTACATCAGTATTTATTACAACAGGTAATTTTTTAGTTTGTTTCATATTATCTAAATTAATAGTAACATCAACATTAATTTTTTTAGTTTTTACAAGATATTTATGAAATTCTTTTATACTAGTAATATGTCTTGTTATGCTTCTTGGATTTAAACCTTTTTTATATAAATCTCTTAAATATTCATTTAACATATCTAAAGATATATCTTGGACATTTAAAATATTTTTTTTTAAAAAATATCTTTTATAGTCTTCTAAATCTAAATAATAATTATCAATTGTATTTTTACTTAGTTTTTTTTCAAGTTTAATAAATGTTAAATAATCTTCTATTTCATCTTCCATAAACATCAATTAAATTATAGCACAAAATAAGATCTTTATCAAACAACATTTCTATGATAAAATAAGATTACTATGAAAGGATGATTTTATGGATAAACCATTAGCTTTACAACTTAGACCAAATTCTTTGAAAGAGTGTGTTGGACAAAAGCATCTTTTAGGAGAAAACAAAATTCTTTCTAATTTAGTTAAAAATAAAAAAATATTTTCGATGATTCTTTACGGAAAGCCCGGTATAGGAAAAACAAGTATTGCCATTAGTTTAGTTGAGGATTTAGGTGTTAAATATCGGCTTTTAAATGCAACTATTAACGATAAACATGATTTTCAAGTAGTTTTTGAAGAAGCTAAAGTATATGGAGGAATTGTTTTAATTTTAGATGAAATTCACCGATTAAATAAAGATAAACAAGATTTACTCTTACCAAGACTTGAAAGTGGACTTATTACGTTAATAGGAATGACCACATCTAACCCATATCATTCAATAAATCCGGCAATAAGAAGCAGATGTCATTTATTTGAATTAAAACCTTTAAGTGATACTGATATAAAAGAAGGGCTTTCTAAAGTTGTTAAGAAAGATATTTTAAAAGGTATAAAAATAGATAAAGAAAGTATTAATTATATAGCTAATATTGCTGGCTCTGATTTAAGATATGCATATAATTTTCTAGAACTTGCTTATTATTCAAAAAGTGATCATATAATTACTTTAGATTTTTTAAAAAGTATAGATAATAAACACAATTTCTTTCATGATAAAAATGAAGATGGTTATTATGATGTATTAAGTGCTTTTCAAAAATCAATTAGAGGAAGTGATGTAAATGCTGCTCTTCATTATTTGGGACGTATGATAAAAGCTGAAGATTTAGATAGTATCTTTAGACGAATGACAGTTATTTGTTATGAGGATATTGGTCTTGCTAATCCTTCGATGGGTCCCAAAGTAGATGCAGCTATTCACGCCGCTGAAAGAATTGGTTTACCAGAAGCAATTATTCCTCTTTCTAATGTTGTAATTGAACTTGCTCTGTCCCCTAAATCAAATAGTGCTAATCTAGCAATTAATAAGGCACTATGTGATATCGAAACAGGAAGATGCGGAAATGTTCCAGATCACATTAAAACAACATCTAGTGATTATAAATATCCTCACGATTATCCAAATCATTTTGTAAACCAACAATATCTTCCTGATAATATTAAAAATAAAAAATATTATATACCATGTACTACTAGTAGTTATGAAAAATCCTTAAAAAACGTGAATGATAATTTAGAAAGATTAAGAAAAGAAAGTAAAAATTAATAATTTACTTTCTTTTATTTAATAATTATTTTTTTATTTTTTAAAAATTTAGTAAAATAAAATATTCCTTTATGCATTAAATCATATATATTAATCGAAAATACAACTAGTAAAAAGAAAATAAGAGCTATTTGTAAATTCATACCTACTAAATTGAAAAAATTGTTTTGAAACATAGCGCCATAAATAAATCCTGAAATTAATATTATAAATAAAACTCTTCTTAGAAAATTAAATGGTTTAGAAATCCTATATAAATGAATAAAACCTGTAGTTCCTGTTAAAAGTACTGCTAAAGCATTTACAAGTGTATCTGGTAAAAGAAATGCATTTTTAAATAAAATTATAATAACAATATCTAAAAAGACTGTAATACCTGCTGGAATACTATTTTTAAATATTTTTAAAATAAAGTTACCTGATACTATATTAGTATTTGGTTCTAGTGCTAATATAAACGATGGAATTCCAATTGTTGTTGTAGTAATTAATGTTAGTTGAATTGGAATAAAGAAATATTCATTTCTTGTGAAAAGACATGTTAAAATTATTAAAATAGTATAAATTGTTTTTACGAGTAGTAAAGAGGCACTTCTTTCAATATTATTAATTGTTCTTCTTCCTTCAGCAACAATTTTTGGCATAGAACTAAAATTATTATCTAAAAGTACTATCTGAGAAACACTTCTTGCTGCATCACTTCCACTTGCAACAGCAATACTACAGTCTGCTTCTTTTAAAGCTAAACAATCATTTACTCCATCACCAGTCATTGCAGTTATATACCCTAGTTTTTTTAAGGCAGTAATTATTTTTTTCTTACCTGTTGGAGTAACTCTTCCAAAAATATCTGTTTCCTTAACAATTTCTAAGATGTTATCTAAGTTGTCTAAATTACTTGCATCATATGTTTTAAGATTTCCATCAAGCCCAGCACGTTTTACTATATTTAAAACAGTTTTTGGATTATCTCCAGAAATAATTTTAACAATTACGCCTTGATCTTTAAAGAATTTTAAGGTATCTCTCGCTTCACTTCTTATTTCATCCTCTATTAAAATATACCCAAGTATTTCTAAATTAACAGGTTTATCAGTTAATTTTTCATAATTTCTACAAACCGTTAGAATTCGATAGTTTTCTTGATAATCAATTATTACTTGATCAAGTTCTTTTCCTTTTAATATATATTCATATGCACCTATATAATAACTAGCATCATTTTTTAATTTTAAAGCTGAAAATTTTCGACTTGAAGAAAAATCAATTTTATCTTCAATAATATATTTTTTATCAGTCTTGTACTTATCTTTAATAGCTTTAAAAGTCTCAGAATCATCACTTGATGTGTTAACTATTTTTTCTATAATATTTATAAATTCTTCTTTACTTATTTTATTTGGAATAATATCATGTAAAGTCATTTTACCAGTTGTAATTGTTCCAGTTTTATCTAAACAAATAACATTAACTCGTGATAAAGTTTCTATACAATATAATTGTTGCACTAAAACTTTATATTTAGAAAGTCTCATAATACTAACTGCCATTACAGAACTAGTTAATAATACTAAACCTTCAGGAATCATCCCAATAAGAGCTGCAACCGTATTAATAATTGAATCACTTATACTACTACCAATAACCATATATTGATTTAAAAATAAAGCAATTCCTAATGGTATAATAATAAATCCTAAAATTTTAACAATTTTTTCAAATGAATTTAAGATAACTGAGTTATTCTCTTTGATATATTTTGCATCTTTGGATATTACATTAATATAGTTTTCATCTCCAACGTGTATTACTTCAGCTTTACAACTTCCTGATACAACAAAACTTCCTGATAAAAGAGTATCTCCAACTTTTTTTACAATCGTCTTCGCTTCACCACTAATAAATGATTCATTTACTTCTACTCCACCATCTCTTATAATAGAATCGCATAAGACCTGATTACCATTTTTTAAAACAACTAAATCATTTAAAACAATTTCGTTCATTTCTAAAGTAACAAGAGAATTATCTCTTATAACAGTTGCTTTACTACTAGAAACTACAGAGAGTTTATCAATTATTTTCTTAGAAATTATTTCTTGAATAATACTTATAATTGTATTACAAATTATTACTCCCATAAATAAACAATTCTTTAAAGAATAAAGAATTCTTCCTGAAAAAAATCCAGATAAAAGAATAGCAAGACCTAAAAATATATTTAAAAAATTAAAATAAGTAAACAAATTTGATGTAATAATTTCTTTTATAGTCTTGGTTTTAGGTTGATTATCATAATTTACAAGATTATTTTTAATTCTATCTTCTACTTCGCTTAAAGTAAGACCTGTATCAATATTTGTTTTATTTTCCATATATTCCTCCTAATCATTTAATACTTCTTGAATATTTCTTGCTTTAGTATGCTTAATTTCTTCCCAATTGTTTTTTGAATTAAAGCATGAATAAATATAAATTGGGATCCAACTCAAATGAAATATTGGAAAGAAAAAAATTGCTTTTAACATTTTTTTAATATTCTTTTTAAAGTAAATTGTAAGAAATAAGGCAACAATTACTTCACCAAAATATCCAATTATTATTCCCAAAATTATGTATGGAACTTTGATAAAGAAATATGATAAAAGTAATAAAAGAAAGGCAATTGCTTGATCAATAGGAAAAATTAAAGCAAATATTTCATCAATTGCTTGAAAATATAACCGACTTTTAATTAATTTTTTTATATTAAGTTTTAATACTTGCATACTCCCTTGAATCCATCTCTTTCTTTGAATCATTGAAATATTAAAATTTGTAACTTGCTCATCATAGAAAATAGCTTTTTTTTCATATCCAATTTTTTCTTTTTCAAGAGCACAAATGCAAGTTAATTCAATGTCTTCGGTAGATGTTTTAGCCCGATAATTTATTTTATCTACTAAGCTTTTTAAAATTGCATAACCAGTTCCATTAATTCCAATACTTTGGTTTATTCTACTTCTTGGTTCATATATAAAAAGATTTTGTAATAAAAAGAAAAGTCCATAACTTCCTGTAATAGCATTTTCATATAAATTCTTGGTATCTCTAAATCCTTGTACAATTTTGTAACCTTGATTTAATTTATCATCTATATGTTTTAAAAATAATGGATCTAAAACATTATCTGCATCTACTATAACATAAGCATCATATTCTTGATTATTCTTAAAGTAATCAAAAGCATAATTTAAAACTTCACCCTTAGTCTTAGGATTAAAATCAATATCTACAATTATAGCTTTTTTTTCTTTTGCAATTTCTTTTGTTTTATCAGAACAATTATTTGGTAAAACACATATATCATAAAACTTTCGATTATATTTTTGCATGTTAACACTATCAATTAAATGACCTATAACCATCTCTTCATTTCTAGCTGCAATTAGTATTAAAAATTTATTATGCTTTTTCTTTTTTATAAACTTTCCATCTTTTGTTTTTTTTAAAAATAATAAAATGAAAAATAATCCAAAGTAAAGAGACGGAATTAAGACAATTATATTACAAACTAGAATTACTATTTTAAAAATACTCATATAATTACTTCCTTTTTAGTTTCTTTAATATTGGTTCAAATAATTGCTTATTTACAAAATATGAATAAGTTATTGCTATAATAAGACTTATTATACAAATATATAAATTTTGTAAATAATAGCAAACTGTTACTATGCTTAAAACAATTATATGATATAAACTATAATTATCTTTTTTTAATATAATATATTTTTTAAGTTTATTATTTCGATAAATAAATATTACAACATATGCAACTAAAGTTGCTAAAATGCTTGCATAAAGACCAATATATCTAATAAGAAAAAGCCCTACAACAAAATTTATAATTGTTGCAACAATAGTAGTTTTAGCAAGTATTTTAGTATCTTTATAAGCTGAGAAGATCCCACTACAAAAGTTTGATAAGTTAGAAAAATAAACTGAAATAATCATTAAAGGAATATATATATATGCTTCACGATATGCATTTTTTACAAGAATATTAAATATAAATGGAAGAAATGCAATAATTAAAATAGAAACACAAATTAAAAATCTATTTAAATTAACATAAACACTATTATAAAAATCATTTTTATCTTCTTTATTAACAACTTTTGAAGCCGATTCTTTCCATGATAAATTAAAATAGCTATAGCAGGTGTTTATAATGGTCGGAAAACGAAGTCCAACAGAGTAAATCCCATTCTTTGCACTCCCTAAAATATTGATAATTAAAAGTCTATCTGTTAATGAAATGGCATTCCAAGATATACTATTTGGAACTAATGGAAATGAATATTTAATCATTTCTTTTGCAACATTTTTATTAATATTACTTATTTTTACATAAGAAAATACTTTTATTTTTAATAATAACCAAATTGATACTAAACTATTTCCGATAATATATGATATAAATAAGCTTTCAAGTCCCATTTTAAGTCCTACAATAAATAAAATATTTAAAAGAATGGTTGATAAACTTGATAAAAAACAAAATACGGAATAAATTTTAAATTTTGATAAACCTCGTGCAGTTGATCCAGCAAGTGATGAAAGTAAACTTGCTAAAATATAAAAAATTAAATATATTTTATATGGATAATGCAAAATAGTACCAACAATTAATATTAAAATACTCCATATAAGAAAACTTAAAATTGAAAATATAAATGTGGCTGAAAAAACTTCTCCTTTTGATTTATTTGTTTTAGCATCAATTAAAAAACGAAACATCCCCTCTTCCATTAATAAAGTAACACAAGGAATTAAAAAAATTGATATTGTATTTAAAAAATCATATTCCCCATATTCACTTGTAGTAAGTAAACTTGTATAAAGTGGAAGTAATAGAAAAGAAACAAGTTGAGTTGAAAATTTTCCAATTGATATAATAATTGTATTTTTAATTAATTCTTTTTTTTGATTCATTTTATCAC
>CACZOV010000152.1 GCA_902782915.1 uncultured Erysipelotrichaceae bacterium
ATTAAAGTTAAATTATTTGCAAACAATGAATCAGCAAGTGATGAAATTGAATTAAATGCATCTAATGATTGGACTCATGTATTTAGAAAAATTCCTAAATATAAGGGAGGACAAGAAATAGTTTATACAGTAGATGAGGTAAATGTTCCAGATGGATATACAAAAGAAATAACTAAAGATGAAGAAACAGGTACAATTATAATTACTAATACTCATGAAAAAGAATTAACAAGTATAACTGTTCAAAAGGTATGGAATGATAAAAATAATCAAGATGGAATAAGACCAAGTGAGGTTAAGATTCAATTATATGCAAATGGAAATCCATACGATAAAGAAATTACTTTAAATGAAGCTAATAACTGGAAACATGTTTATACAGATTTAGATAAAAAAGAATCTGGTAAAGATATTGTTTATAGTGTAACGGAAAATAAAGTTGAAGGATATCAAACAAGTATATCTTCAAATATTCCTGGAGTAATTACAGTAACTAATACACATGAACCAGAATTAACAAAAGTAAGTGTTCAAAAAGTATGGAATGATAATGATGATCAAGATAGAGTTCGTCCAGATAAGATTACAGTAGAATTATTAAGTAATGGAGAATCTACAAATAAGTTTGCTATTTTAAGTGCAGATGGTAACTGGTATGCAACTTTTGAAGGATTAGACAAAAATAAAGACGGAGAAGAAATAACTTATTCTATTAAAGAACAAGAAGTTTCAGGTTATACTCCTTCAATTTCTGGGGTTTTAGATGGACAAATAACTTTAACAAATACTCATAAAGTTGAAAAAACTGAACTTGAAGTAACAAAAGTATGGAGTGATGCAGATAATCAAGATGGAAAACGTCCAGCAAGTATTACTGTAGAGTTACTAAGTAATGGAGAAAAAACTGGAAAAACAATTATCTTAGATGAATCAAATAAGTGGACTTCAAAATTTAGTGATCTAGATAAAAATAAAAACGGAGTAGAAATAGAGTATTCTATCTCTGAGGTTGAAGTAGCATCATATGAAGTATCTATGTCTAGTATTGTTGATGGTAAGATAACTTTAACAAATACTCATATACCAAGTACTGTAAATCTTACAGTAGAAAAAGTATGGGTTGATAATAACGATCAAGATGGAATAAGACCAGAAAACGTTACAGTTAGATTATTTGGTAATGATGAAGAAATTCAAGTTGTAGAATTATCTGAATCAGAAGATAAAGGATGGACTTATACATTTGAAAATCTACCTCAATATAAAAATGGAAAAGAAATTAATTATTCTGTAAAAGAAGATGCAGTTGATGGATATGAAAGTAAGATCGATGGATTTACAATTATTAATACTCATAATCCAAGTAAGATTCGAATAAATGGAACTAAAACTTGGGATGATGATAATAATCGTGATAATAAAAGACCATTCTCAATTGTTGTTACACTAAATAGAAGTGTAGGAGAAGAAGTGCTTGATCCAATTACAAAACAAGTTACAGAAAATGATAATTGGTCATATGATTTTGGTGAACTTGATGAATATAAAGATGGAGTACAAATTGTTTATACAATTACAGAAAATGCAGTTGAGGGATATAAAACAGTTGTAAAAAATTATGATATTACAAATATTCATGAAATAGAAACGTTTGACATTTCTGGAACGAAAACTTGGGATGACAATAATAACCAAGATGGAGTAAGACCTGAAAGTATTTCTGTTATTTTGAAAGCTGATGGTGAAGAAATTGATAAAGTAGAAATATCAGAAGACTCTGATTGGACTTATAAATTTAGTGATCTTGAAAAATATAGAGAAGGAAAAATCGGAGAAGAAATAGTTTATACAGTAGAAGAAGTTGATGTAGATTTATATGTAACAGAAATAAATGATTATGAAATTATTAATCATCATATTCCTGAAACACTTACATTTACAGTTACTAAAAACTGGGAAGACTATGATAATAATGACGGAATAAGACCAGAAAATATTACGGTAAGACTATATGGAAATGGCAAAGAAATTAAGACACAAGAAATTAATGCTGATAATGAATGGACATACACATTTGAAGATTTACCAAGATATGATAATGGAAAAGAAATTGAATATTCTATTAAAGAAGATGAAGTTAAAGGATATGTAACTACAGTTTCTGAAAATATTGAAATAATAGATGATAATGAAACAAAAGTAATAAATGCTATTATTACAAATACTCATGAAAAAGAGAAAACTGAAATTGTTGGAGAAAAAATCTGGGAAGATTTTGATAACAAATTTGATTCAAGACCAGATGAAATTACAATTTATCTATACAAAAAAGATGAATTGTATAAAACAATTGTTGTATCAAGTGAAAGTGATTGGAAATATGTAATTGATAATTTAGATAAATACTCAAATGGGGAAGAAATTACATATACTCTAAAAGAAGAAACAGTAGAAGGATATGAAACTACATATGATGAATATAATATTGTAAATACTATTATTTGGAATGTTGGAGATGGAAATGAAGAATTACCACCACAAACAGGCTTTGAAATAGAATTTAATAATGTGTTATATGTAATTATATCAGGAGTATTATTTATTCTAGGTACATATTTTAAACATGAAGAAGTAAAATAAGAAGGATTATAATCCTTCTTATTTGAAAAAAAAGATAATTAGGGGGAATCATGAAAAAACAAAAGAAAATAATTCTTATAGTAGTTTCTCTATTAATAATAAGTTCTATAGGTTTAATTATTTATAAGCATAATAAAGAAAAAGAATTTAAAGAATTTATTTTAGTAGACGATGTTATAGATCCTAATGATAATCAAAAATATAACTATCAGGAAAATATAACAAGTTTACAAGAAGAATATAATAATCCTGATATTGTTGGAACTTTAGAAATAGTTGGAACTGATTACAAAGTCCCAGTAGTTCAAGGAAATGATAATAGTTTTTATTTAAAACATTTACCTAATAAAGAATATAGTATTATGGGATCTATTTTTTTAGATTATAGAGTAAACATAAATATTAGTCATAAATTATTAATATTTGGACATAATTCAAGTATCTATGATATGCCATTTAAAATACTTGAAAATTATTATGATATAGATTATTTAAATAATCATAAATATGTTTTAATTAAAACTAAAGAAAAAGTTCGAAAATATGAAATATTTTCTTGGTATGTTGCAACAAGTGATTATAGATATATAAATGTAAACTTTACAGAAAATGAATATAAAGAACATGTAAAGTATTTAAAAGAAAAATCTATGGTTGATATTGCATCAGATGTGAAAGAAACGGATGATATTTTAGTTCTTCAAACTTGTAGTACACATAAAGATTATCAAAAATATAAAAAGAAATATTTAGTTGTTGCATTTCATGAAATTGATAAAGAAATTTAAAATAATAAATGTAAAGAATTCCTGAAAAAAAAGGAATTTTTTTTTGTAAATTAAAAAAATTGTAAAGTAAATTTTGGTAATTATAAAATTTAGATAAATTACTTTTCAAATCATATTTTTTATGATATTATGAATAAGAGTGTTCTAATTAAATACAAAAAATCATTTATTTAATAAGAATATAAATAGAAAGGGTAAAAAAAGTTTTTTATGGAAGAAGTAGATTTAAAGGAATTGTTTGTATATTTTATAAGAAGAATTTCAATTATTGTTGCTATGACAGTTTTATGTTTATTAACAGGAATTGTTTATACAATGTTTATTAAAACTCCTTTATATAGGGGGGATACAACTTTAATTTTAGTAAATAGGAATTTGGAAAATTCAAATTCAGCAATTACGCAAAGTGATGTTTTATTAAATCAAAAATTAGTTTCTACTTATACTCAAATTGCTAAAAGTAAGAAAGTAGTTAAACAAGTAATTGAGGATTTGAATTTGAAATATAGTTATTCAGATCTTTATAGTCATATAAGTGTTTCTAATGTAAATGATACTGAAATTATTAAAATAAGTGTATCAGATAAAGAACCGGAAAAAGCTGCTCAAATTGCAAATACACTTGCAAATGTATTTCGAGATGAAGTAAGTGAAGTTTATCACTTGGAAAATATTACAATTTTAGATAAAGCAGAAGTACAATCAACTCCATATAATATTAAAGTAGTAAAAACTGCTGGAATTTGCTTTGTTGCAGGAGTTGCTATGTCTGTTATGTTATTATTTATTCTTTATTACTTTGATAACAGTATTAAATCAAGTGACGAAGTTGAAAAGAAACTTGGTATTGCTGTAATTGGAACTATTCCCCATGTAGGAAAGAGAGGTAAATAATGAAAGAATTAGTTATTGTTGAAAAACCAAATTCGTCATTTGGAGAGGAAATAAAAAAAGTTAGAACAAATTTAATGTTTTCTAATGTCAATGATGATATGAAAATCATTATGTTAACATCATCTATTCCAGGAGAAGGAAAAAGTTTTGTTTCATCAAATCTTGCAGCTGCATTTGCTCAAGCAGATGAAAAAGTTTTATTAATTGATTGCGATCTTCGAAAAGGAAGATTAAAGAAAATATTTAATATACCACCGGAAGAAAAAGGTTTATCAGACTTATTAATTAATAAAAAATGGAAAGAAGAATATCATAATTATATTTATAAGACAGAAGTTGATAAATTATCTGTTATTATATCTGGATCATATCCACCAAATCCATCTGAACTTCTTGCAAGTGGTAGGTTTGAAGCACTTCTTTCTGAACTAAAAAAATCGTATCATTTTATTATTTTAGATTGTCCTCCAATAGTTGGACTTAATGATGCTTTGGTTCTTGCTAAAAAAGCTGATTCTTCTATACTTGTTGCTAATTGTGAAAAAACAAGTATGGATGTTTTGGAAAAAGCAAAAAATGAACTTGAAAAAGTTGGAGTTAAAATAGCTGGAATTATTTTAAATGAAAGTAATGAAATTCATAAAAGTAAATACTATTATTATGGTCATTACTATGGAGATGAATAAAAAGTGAAAGATATTCATAGTCATATATTATTTGATATTGATGATGGAGCAGAAAGCATTGATGAAAGTATTGAAATATTAAAAGATGCTATAAGTAATCATTATACAGATATTATATTAACTCCTCATTATAGAAAGAGTCAGAAATTTGTTGCTTCTAATTTAAAAAAATTAGAGCGATTTAAAGAACTACAAGAAGAAGTAAAAAAACAAAAAATTAAAATTAATTTATATCTTGGAAATGAAATAACTGTTGATGAAGATTTGTTTTATTATTTATCAGTTAATGAAATTATGACTTTAAATAATAGTAGATATCTTCTTTTAGAACTTCCATTTGTTGGAAGAATAAAATACTTAGATGATTTTTTAGAAGAATTATTAGATAAGGGATATATTCCAATTATCCCTCATCCTGAAAGATATAAAGATTATAAAGAGGAAGACTTTAGAAAATGGGTATCTATTGGAGTATTATTTCAAGGAAATATGGGATCTTTGTATGGTAATTATGGAAAAAAAGCTAAGACTAAATTAGAAAATATGTTAAAGCAACATATGATTCATTTTTTAGGAAGTGATATTCATAAAAGTAGTCAAACTACTTATGAAAAAGATGTTATACAAGTTTTAGATAGTTTAGTTAAAGATCATAAAATGTCTTTAGAATTAACTGATTTAAATATTGATAAAGTAATTCACAATAAAGAAATAAAACCATATGAAGTTTTAAAAGAAGAAAAGAAATTTAAACTATTTAATCGATAATTAGGAGGTACACCATGGATGATGTATTAAAATTAAATCATGAAATTGTAAGTGTAAAAATTAGAAGAAAAATTTATAAAATAGTAAAAAGAATGTTTGATATAATAGCATCTTTTTTTGGAATTTTAATATTTTCTCCTCTTTTTTTATTAATTGCATTATTGATAAAAATTGATTCAAAAGGAAATATTATTTATAAGCATAAAAGAATTGGTAAATATGGAAAATATATTTATCTTTATAAATTTAGAAGTATGTATATAGATGCTGATAAAAGATTAAAAAAATTATTAAAAAATCCAAAAATAAAAAAAGAGTGGGAAGAAAATTTTAAATTAGATAATGATTCTAGAATAACAAAAATCGGAAAAGTATTAAGAAAAACTTCTTTAGATGAGTTACCACAATTATTTAATATTTTAAAAGGAGAAATGTCTTTGATAGGACCTAGACCCGTTATTGATGAAGAAATAGTAAAATATGGTGAGCAAAAAGATAAATTTTTAAGTGTAACTCCGGGTTTAACTGGATGGTGGGCTTGTAATGGTAGAAGTGATATTGATTATGATGAAAGAATAAAATTAGAACTTTTCTATGTAGATCATTGTTCTATTTTATTAGATATTAAATGTATATTTAAAACTGTAGTTGCTGTATTTAAAAAAAGTGGAGCAAAATAATAAACATAATTAATAAGAAGGTGCAGTATGAAAAAAATTAATTTAGAAAATAAAAATATTTTAGTAACAGGATCAAGTGGTTTTATTGGATCAAACGTATGTTTAAAACTATTAAATGATTATAAAAACATTAAAGTAATTGGTCTTGATAATATGAATGATTACTATGATGTTAATCTAAAGGAATATAGATTATCAAAGTTAAAAGAATTTGATAACTTTATTTTTGTAAAAGGAAAATTACAAGATAAGGAACTAATTGATAATTTATTTAAAAAATATAAATTTGATATAGTAGTTAATCTTGCAGCTCAAGCAGGAGTTCGTTATTCAATTACAAATCCAGATAGTTATATTGAATCAAATATTATAGGTTTTTATAATATACTTGAAGCATGTAGAAATTATCCTGTAGAACATTTAGTTTATGCCTCATCTTCATCTGTTTATGGCGGAAATAAGAAGGTTCCTTTTAGTGAAGAAGACCACGTTGATAATCCAGTAAGTCTTTATGCAGCAACAAAAAAAAGTAATGAATTACTTGCACATTCTTATTCAAAACTTTATAATATACCATCGACTGGTCTTAGATTTTTTACTGTATATGGACCAGCAGGGCGTCCTGATATGGCATATTTTGGCTTTACTAACAAATTAATTAATGGTGAAAAAATAGAAATTTATAATTTTGGTAACTGTAAAAGAGATTTTACTTATATTGATGATATTGTAGAAGGAATTATTAGAGTAATAAAAGGTGCTCCAGAAAAAAAAGCAGGTGAGGATGGACTTCCAATTCCACCTTATAATATATATAATATAGGTAATTCAAATCCTGAGAATTTACTTGATTTTGTAACTGTTTTAGAAGAAGAATTAATAAGAGCTGGAGTACTTCCTAGTGATTATGATTTTGAATCACATAAAGAGTTAGTTCCAATGCAACCAGGTGATGTGCCAGTTACTTTTGCAGATACAACAAAACTAGAACAAGATTATGGATTTAAACCTAGTACTAGTCTTCGAGAAGGACTTAGAAAATTTGCTAAGTGGTATAAAGAATATTATAGTAATAAATAGAAAGTAGTGATATTATGGAAAGGCATTCTTTAAAGAAGAAAATATGTTTAATTTCTTCATCAGGTGGACATTTTGAACAGTTGAAAATGCTGCAAAAATTAAGCGAAAATTATAATACCTTTATTGTAACTGAAAAAACAGATTATAATAAGGATGATAAAAAAATAGATTATTTTGTAAATCAAGTAAATAGAAAAGAAAAATTATTTATTTTTAAAATGATAGGAATTTTATTTAAATCATTTTATATCTTTATTAAAGAAAAACCTGATGTAGTTATTTCAACTGGTGTTCTTTCGGCAATTCCAATGATGTTTATTGGGCATTTATTTAAGAAAAAAATAATTTATATAGAGTCATTTGCAAAAATAAATAGTCCTACAATGACAGGTAATTTAATATATAAACATCATATTGCAGATCAGTTTTATGTTCAATGGGAATAAATGCTTGAATACTATCCTAATGCAATATAC
>CACZOV010000153.1 GCA_902782915.1 uncultured Erysipelotrichaceae bacterium
CCAAATGTAAAACAGAAAAATACAAAAGTGTAAAGTAAAAAAGAAACTATCAAGAAAACTAATTTTTTAGTTTCTCAACAGCCCCTTTGTTTTTTCTTCATCTATAATTTTGATTTCTGTATTAACATTATACAAATTTACTATTTCTGCTACAGTTCCAGCAAATGATATAACTAATAATATACTAGTTAAATCCTTTGCATAATTTAAAAACCATATTAAATCTGAAATACTAAATAATGTTAATCCAAATGCATATTTTTTCCTTTTATTTTTTAATTTTTCAAGTTCAATTTTTTTTTGTTCCTTATTTTTCTCTTTCCAATAATCATTCCAAAAACAAACTTCATCTATTAAAATCCATTCATCATCTATATGTTCTTCTTCCAACCAAAACATAATAATACCTCCAATCTCAAAAAAACATAAAATATAAAATTATCTAAACATTTTATAATGTAATAATGTTTTTATATTTTTTTAACTTTCGATAGCAATAATTCTTGTTTTCTTCTTTCTAATTCTTCTAAAGTTATGGATAAAATTAAATCACTTAATTTAACATTATTAATTTCAGGATAATTTCCCCATACTTGTTCAAAATAAAAATCATTTATCATTTCATTGTTAGCATTTAAAATATTTATATATTTATGACAACCATGACCAGATTTAAAATTAACATGCATTTTATCTATCATTGGATAAAGTCTAAAACAAATTCTTTCAGTCTCACCAAATTCAACATCTTCCTTTATACAAATTACCAATAGCAATTTATTTTCTATAATAGAATAAATATATTCGTATGTAGAACAACCATTATATCTCCATTCGCCATTTCCAACTGGTACTTCATTAGCATCTGTTTTTATTATTTCTTCTTTGTTAAATAACATAGAATTAAAAATACCTTGTCCATTAAGAATTTTTTGTACTGGTTTTTCTGTATTGACATTTGTTCTTATAAAATTTAATAATTCATTAATTACATCTTTAGTTTCGTTCTCACTATACATATCTACACCTCAGGTCGTATATTATACATCAAATAACTACTAAATTGCAAACTATTTTTGAGAATGTACACTTACACACATCTTTTTATTATCTTTATAAGCATAATTTAACTAGGTCGATTTATGAAAAAAAACTGAACCTGTAATTGCTATTGCAACAGATAATAATAGCAACAATTTAGAATTTAATAATTTTGGTAAAGTAGTAAATAAAACTATAAAAAAATAATTTTAAAAAACTATATCTCCTGATATAGTAACTTTACGATATTGGTAAGATCAATATCAGTGGGCAAAGGTGCTATGCCCCTTTTGAATCTCCTTTAAGCAACAAAATTATAAACTAAACGTTTGATAATATTGTTGCTCTTTTTATATCAATTTACATTTCATAAAAAGATATAAAAAAGTCTACCACTTTCATTGAAACTTCGTTTCAACAAAACATGATATCCTTTTAAGAGGTAAACATAATTGCTAATCGGTAAAGCAATTATGTTATTTTTAATCCTTAGGCAATTTACTATAATCATACTTTTTAATACTTTTATCAAGTTCTTTATTTATAATTTTAAGTTCTTCTTTTATTTTATCAATAGATAATGAATTTTTATATAAATCGTAATTATCTAATTTTTCAATTAAATTGTTGATTTTTGTCTTACTTTTTTTAACATTGTTTATTTTTTGAAATGAATCATCTAATAAATCTACTTGAGATTTTTTATAATCATCAAGTAGTTTTTTTAAATTTTCTGTTGTTTTTCTTTTGAAAGAATTATTATTTCTTTCAAATATATCTACAACTTCATTATATCCATCTGCTTTAAGTAGGAAGTCTAAGTTAATATCCAATTCTTTGGATATTTTTCTTAATACTTCAACATCAATTTTTTTTATTCTTCCATTTTCTATGTCATTTAAAGTAGAATGATGTATTCCAATTTGTCTTGCTAACTTCCTTTGAGAATATCCTTTCATTTCTCTTGCAGTATATAAAAGTAATTTTAAATTGTTTTGATTATTATTCATAAAAACCTCATTTTCTTCCTTTGATAAACTAATAATATCATTAAATAAAACAAATATCAATAATTTTGTCGGGTTTTCTTGACAAAAGTATATTTGATATTATATACTGAATTTGTCGGAAAAAATAGACAAGATGAAAGGAGGACGATGATAAAGAAAAAACTAGAAGTTCCGACAAGGGTTTGGAAGGATAAAAACATCCATCCTGACGGTAAGACAATCTATGCTTACTTGTATGCTAAGGGTTTGGATAAAATAATAATCCATCTAAACGTCGGGGAACTAGGGCAATGCATTCCAATAACTAATGTGGGATTGAGAAAAAATCAAAACATCCTACAAAAGTTCAAATACCTAATGTTTAAGGAATACGATAAAGGAATGTACGAAATACACATGTGTTAGAAAGTCTAAAAGACGCTAGCACAAAAAAGTTCAGTAAATGTTCGGAGATTTATGTTAGAACCAATCCTTGCAAAAGGATAAACTAAGATTCATCTTAAAGATCGAGATGTAAAAGATAATCCACGGGGATATTCTATATTTTTTTAGACTTGTATGAACTACGAGTTTTTTTGTTTTATAAAAATATAAAAAGGAAGGAGTGATAAATGAGAAACAAAATAATACAAAATAATTATAAATTTAGTGCATATACATTATTTGAGGTGGAGTATGCAACAATATAAAGTAAATACTCATTTTAATGAAGAAGTTGAAGCTAATAGTTTAAATGATTTAATAAGTAATTTTTTAATAAATTTTTTAGATGAGATGCTGTATTCGAATGAATATAATGATATAATTAGTTCGGATATAACCTTGAACTTATAGAAGGAGAGTTAAAATGACAGAAAACTATAAGGTAGGTATATATTTAAGATTATCAAGAGAAGATGAGAGGTTGGGTGAAAGTGCTAGTATTGGTAATCAAAGAGAACAATTATTAAACTATATAAGAGATAATAATTTATTATTTGTAGATGAATATGTAGATGATGGAGTATCAGGTACAACATTTGATAGAGCAGGTTTTAATCGTATGATAGATGATTGTAAATCTAAAAAAATTAATATGATTATAACTAAAGATACATCAAGGTTAGGTAGAGATCACATTGAATTTGGATATTATGTGGAAAGATTTTTTCCAGAGAATAATATAAGATATGTTGCTGTTAATGATGGAATAGACACGAGTATTAACACAAGTGCAAATGATATGTTAGTATTTAAAAGTGCATTTAATGATATGTATGTTAAAGATATTTCTAATAAATTAAGAAGTTCTTTATATACCAAAAAAAGAAATGGACAATTTGTTGGTACTTATGCACCTTACGGATACAATAAATCCCTAGAAGATAAACACAAACTGGTTATTAATGAAGAAGAAGCATGTGTTGTTAGAAGAATATTTAATATGTTTAAAAATGGAAAATCATTATCAGTAATATGCGATACATTAACTAAAGAAGGTGTTCCAACTCCAAGTATGTCTAAAAATATGAATATAGGGCAAAATAATTATCACTTGGGAGTTTGGTCAACAAGAACAGTAGATGATATATTAAAATGTCCAACTTATATTGGACACTTAACTCAATGTAGACAAAAAAAGATTAATTATAAGTCTAAAAAAAGAATTCATAATAAAGAAAGCAATTGGATTGTATCAGAAAATTCAGTTCCAGCTATAATTGATGAAAACACCTTTAATATAGTAGGGAATATGTTTAAAAGTAATAAAAATAGAGGCAACAGAGATGGAATCACAAATAGTTTATTACTTCGAGGACTTATATATTGTCACGAATGCAAACATACATTTGGGTTCCGTGCAATAAAACAAAATACTAAGAAGGCAGGAATTGTCACAAGAGTATATGGAAATTGCAATTA
>CACZOV010000154.1 GCA_902782915.1 uncultured Erysipelotrichaceae bacterium
AACAAAATCTGTAAACAATTTAAAATAGCAATAATTTTGCTATTTTTTTGTATTTTTTTTAAAAAAATATGATACAATATAGAAGAAAGGGTTGATAGTTGTGAAGAAATTTGTTTGTTTTTTTATAATAACACTTATTTTTTTATTAACATTTCATTATAAAGAAGAAATACTTGTTTACTATAATAAATACTTTGAAAAAGTTAATTTTGTTCCAACAGTATTAGAAAATAATGAATATTCAAGAGTTTATAATTTTAACTATGTATCCCTTACAGATGATTTTTTTCCTAAAGAAAAACAAGATATTTTAAATATCTATTATACAGTTATTAATAGTGGTATGAATGAATTTACTTTTTATTGCAAAAGTGAATATGAAAATTGTTTAACTGATGTTAAAGATATTGCTAATAATCAAACTATTATTTCAAATATTAATAACTTTGTTCATCCTTATAATGGATTTAAAGATTTAGAAACAGAGATTGATTCTTTAGGAAAAATAACTATTCATATTAATAGAAATTATTCTGATGAAATGAAAATTATTTTAAATTATAAAATAGATGAAATTTTAAAAGAAACTATTAATGATACAATGACTAATAGAGAAAAAATAAAAGTAATTCATGACTATATTATTAATCATACAAAATATGATGAAGAAAGAAGTGATAAAAATAATATTCAGTATAAATCTGATACTGCCTATGGTGCTTTAATAGAAGGACATGCTCTTTGTGGTGGTTATACAGATAGTATGATGTTATTTTTAGAACAATTTAATATTAAAAGTTATAAAATATCAAGTGATAATCATGTTTGGAACTATGTTTATTTAGACAATAATTGGTATAACTTAGATTTAACTTGGGACGATCCAGTTAGTCATGATGGACGTGATCTATTAGAACATACTTTCTTTTTAATAAGTGATGAAGAATTATTAAAACTTGATACAACTGAACATTTATTTGATAAAAATGTCTATCAACCATAGACATTTTATTTTACAGGATCATACCCTCCTTTAGAAAAAGGATTACATCTTAAAATTCTTTTAATGCCAATAAATATTCCTTTTAAAGAGCCATATTTATTAATGGCATCTATCATGTAATTAGAACAACTTGGATAATATTTACAATTAAAGTGAAATAATCCAGGAAATTTTTGATATTTTTTTATTATCTTAATTAAATATTTTTTCATAACTCATCAAACATATTTTATATTAAATATTTTAAAATAGCAATTGATTCTTTTTAAATAATTTAGTATAATTTATTAAGTCAATGCCCCATAGCCAAGCGGTAAGGCAGTGGACTCTGACTCCATTATGCGTTAGTTCGAATCTAACTGGGGCAACCATAGAAATTAATCTCTTAAAGAGATTTTTTTTATAAAAAAAGAAGAAGACTAGTAAGTCATTCCTCCCCATTCTACAACAGTAAATCCAAATCTTTTAAATGTTTTTAGTTTTTGTTCTTTAATATCTACATAATTATTAACTTTTTTAATGTGAATAGATACACGAAGAATACTATCAGGTGTTGGTGTAATTATTAATTTATTACCTTTTTCTCTTTCACTTGTTAATTCAAAATAAACTAAACTTTTACCATTTTTTTCTAAAACTGGTAACCAATACATAATAAATTCATTTCTTTCTCGATCATTTAATCCAATAAGTGTTAATTTTTCTTCTAAGAATTCTATTGCATTATCACTAACGAAAAATCCTTCATGAAAATCTACTTCACTGAATCTCACTTCATCCCAATATAAAGCATAGTAATATTTATTATTTTTATCATATAAATCTCCATTTGGATTAGCAACAACATGCCAACTTTTTTCATATTTAGGATAAGTTGTTGTTAAATATTCTGGATGAGCAAATGAAACTTCTACATTTAAAGTTTTAGGTGGATATAAATATAAAACTGGCTTAGCACGTCCTCCTTCTGGAGTTTTTACAGCAAATGTTTTTACTTCTCCTGTTGTTGTATAACAGTATTCTATTCCATAATTTCCATTTGAATCTTCTTGATCATAATAAACCACAACGTATACTCCTTCAGGTTTATCAGTTTCACCCATACTATCTAAACGACTTCTTGTATAATATCCAGATATAGCCCAATTATCATATCTATTAGTACTTTTCCACTCTCCTAATGAAACCGCTTCGTCTTTATCAACATCACTAAGCATTAATTTATTATTTAAAACATAAACAGCATAGTTTTCAATAAGTCCTTTAACATCTGTTAAATTCTTGCTTGTTAAAACCAACTTTCCATCTATATCATATTTTTTTACAGTATTAGAATCAACAATATAAGCATATTGATCTTTAAAACTTAATTGACCTTCATTTAATGTTTTATCAAAAATTAATTCTTTAGAATTAGAATAAACTTTAAAAATATTAAATCCATCAACATCAGTTACATAATAAAAGTTTTTATCATTAACATTTTCTACTCTAAAGGTATCGATCATAATATAACATCTATTTTCTAGATTTTCCATTTCATAAACTATTTCTTCTTTTTCAACACTTGTATTTAATAAATAAATATTATTTCCTTTAGCAGCATTTAAATAATTGCTATTATATATACTTGATATAGTATCATATTTTTCATCATACATTTTTTGTTTACTATCTAAATTATAATATCCACCTATTGCTTTACAATCATCTTCAGATGGATTTGAATAAATAATTCCTAATAATTTGTCATTTGCTACTACAAAATTATAGTTTTGATAATTATTATCTAAAGAAATTTTAGTACTTTTCTTTAAGTTAGTATCATAAATTTTCAAACCGTTATCTTCGTATAAAAAATAATTGGTATTTCCATAATTTACACTTATTATTTTAGCATTTTCAGTTTCTGTTTTTATTACTAATGAAACATCTTTACAATAATTTTCATCATAATTTAAACAAATTGAACCACTTTCATTTTTATAAATATTCATAATGTATTTTAAATTATCATCAGTTTCTTCTACATCAAGAGAATTTTCATTATCATCAGTTTTACTTAACATTTGAGAAATAAAATATCCTGAAAATATTAATACTATTCCTAACACTAATAAACAAATTATAATTACCTTTTTATTACTTTTTTTACTTTCTTCCATTTTTATCCTACCTTCCTATTTTAATATAACATGAAAAAATATTCATTTTAAGTTTTTTCCACAATTATGTGGATAATTATATTTCTTCCTCTGTATATTTTGAATCATAAAGATCAACATCATCAATTACTTCAACTTTATCTTCTATTTTGGGAAGTTCATTTATACTTGACATATTAAAGTAATCTAAAAAATCACTTGTTGTTTTATAAAGAATTGGTCTTCCTGGTAAGTCACTTTTGCCAACCTCTTTGATAAATCCCTTAGCAACTAGTTTTCTAATCATTGGAGCACTTGAAATTCCCCTAATTGAATCGACTTCTCCTCTTGTTATTGGTTCATTATAAGCAATTATTGCAAGAGTTTCTATTGCACTATTTGATAAAGTATTAGCTGACGGGTTAGTAAGTAATTTTTCATAATACTCTTTATGTTCTTTTTTAGTTGTTAATTTAAATGCATCTCCTAAAATACTAAGTCTAATTCCTCGATCAGGACTTTCATAATCCTCTTTTAATTCTAAAATTAACTTTTTTAACTCTTCTTTAGAAATATTTAATATTTCTAAAAGCTCTTTAACTGTTGCACCACTATCTCCCTGAACAAACAAAATACCTTCTAATACACCTTTTAAATTCATTTTACTCTACCGCCTCACATATAATGGTTCCAAAACTATTTTCTTGATATATTTCAATCTCTCCAAACTTAGTCATTTCTAAAATAGCAAGAAATGTTGCTACAACATATGGTTTAGTTTTCTCTTCAAATAATTCATCAAATGGAATTCTTTTTACACTTTTAAACTTTTCTTTTATTCTTAATACTCTTGATTCAATTGATATTTCTCTTTTAGTAACTTTGGTTGAAATTGGTTTTTCATCTTCAAGTCTTATTAAAAGATTTTTATAAGCATTTATTAAGGTATCAATTGTTAAATCACTTACTATTTTTTCATCATTTTTATATTCAAGAATACTACTAGGACTCTTTGTTTTATAATTTGATCTTTCAAGTTCAAGTTCTTTAAAAGATGGAATTAATTCTTTATATTTTTCATAGCTAACAAGTCTATTAATTAAATCTTCTTTTAATTCTTCAACATCATTATCTTCATCATGTGGAAGTAACATTCGAGATTTTATTTCTATTAATTCTGATGCCATAACTAAATAAGATGAAGCTATATTTAAATTCATTTTTTCAAGATTATTAATATAATTTAAATATTCATCTATTATAACTTCTAATTTAATTTCAAGTATATCCATTTTCTTTTTCTTTATTAAATGTAAAAGTAAATCCATTGGCCCTTGAAAATTATCTAAACTAATATCCATATCATCAAATCCTTATAATAAAAGTATAGCACAAAAGAAAAAAACTTCAAACAAATATTAAAGTTTTTATTCTTATTTAATTATTAAAAAGCATCACATACTGTATTTCCAGATCCATATATAGTTACTCCACTTGCTGTATATGGACTACTATTTGATAACCAAGGATAATAGTTAGTACCATTGTGATTATTAATGTTTAAATTATTTTTGATATCATTACATGATTTATCTATCGTGATGCTAGCAAGATTTTGATTTCTGTAATACGTTACTCCATTATATGTATTTGTATCGTTTGATTTTTCAAATGCCAAACTATCTATTGAAGTTATTCCATTTCCTATTGTAACACTGGTTAATTGATTACCAGAAAAAGCAGAATTTCCTATTGTTGTGACACTATTTGGTATCGTAACACTTGTTAATTGATTATACCAAAAAGCTCTTGATCCAATTGTTGTTACACTATTTGGTATATTTACACTCGTCAATTGATTATTATAAAAAGCAGAATGTCCTATTGTTGTGACACTATTTGATATATTTACACTTGTTAATTGATTATGTCCAAAAGCACGTGATCCAATTGTTGTTACACTATTTGGTATATTTACACTTGTTAATTTGTTATCAAAAAAAGTATCATCTCCTATTGTTGTTACACTATTTGGTATCTCAACACCTATCAATTGATTACTCATAAAAGCTCCTTCTCCTATTGTTGTTACACCACTAGGAATACTTACACTAGTTAATTGTCCAC
>CACZOV010000155.1 GCA_902782915.1 uncultured Erysipelotrichaceae bacterium
AGCTGGATTAACATCAAAAGCTGATATTGTAATAACTGAAATTGGTGGAACTGTTGGAGACATTGAATCTCAAGCATTCATTGAATCATTAAGACAAATAGAATATGAAAAAGGATACGAAAATACTTGTTTTGTTCATACAACTTTAATTCCTTTTATAATAGGTTCTAATGAATTAAAAACTAAACCAACTCAAAATAGTGTTAAAGATTTACAAAATATGGGAATAAGACCAAACTTTTTAGTTTGTAGAACTCCTTTTGCAACATCTGATTCTATAAAAGAAAAACTAAGTTTATTTTGTAATTTACCAAAAGAAAATATAATTGACTGTGTAGATGCCAATAACATTTATGAAATTCCCCTTAATTTACATGAACAAAATATAGATGAATTAATCTTAAAACAATTTAATTTACCTGTTAAAAGTGCTAATCTTACTGATTGGAAAAATTTAATTCATACAATGGATAACTTAGAAAACGAAATAGAAATAGCATTAGTTGGTAAGTATGTAGAGTTACATGACGCATATCTATCAGTTGCAGAAGCTTTGAAACACGCCGGATATAAATACAAAACTAAAATTAATATTAATTGGATTAATTCAGAATCCCTTGAAAAAGATAATATTAACTTAAAAGAAATATTTAAAAATTCCAAAGGTATTCTAGTTCCAGGAGGATTTGGAAATCGTGGAATTGAAGGGAAAATAAAAGCTATCAAATATGCAAGAGAATTTAATATACCATTTTTAGGAATTTGTCTTGGAATGCAACTTTCTGTAATTGAATTTGCAAGAAATGTATGTAAACTAGAAGATGCTAATTCAACTGAATTCAATCCCCTTTGTAAAAATCCTGTTATTGATCTTATGAGTGATCAAAAATCAATTATTAATATGGGAGGAACATTAAGACTTGGAAATTATAATTGTAAACTTAAAAAAGGAACTTTAGCTTATAAAGACTATAAAAGTGATCTAATTAAAGAAAGACATCGTCATAGATATGAATTTAATAATAAATATATGGATATTCTAGAACAAAATGGAATGGTATTTTCAGGAATTAATGAAGAAAGTAATCTTGTAGAAATAATAGAAATTCCGAAACTAAAACACTTTATTGCTTGTCAATTCCATCCAGAATTTAAATCTCGTCCAACCAAACCACATCCTTTATTTGATTCATTTATTGAAGCTAGTATTAAAAAATGATTATAGTAAATATACTATAACCATTTTTTTTACAATATTTTAAATTATTTTTTATATTATCTTTTTATCTAATTTGGCAGATAAGATCAAAGCTTTCATAATATTTTTGTTGCTCATCTATTTCTTTTATAAAGTTTTTTAAATCTAAATTAGCATGTTCCGATAAAGTAAAATCAATAGATATTGCTTCTCCATCATCTAAATTATTATATATGACATCATTTTTATCTTTTAATTCATCAAATGACTTTGTTAATTCATTATCAATAGAAATATTCTCTTGCAAATCATCATCCTCCGAATTAATTATATCAATTTTTTTCATTATAATCATTTGAACTTTGTTATTTTCATATCTTGTATTACTTATAAAATAATCGCTTGTACATACTAAAGATGAAGAAACTGATTGAGGGGTTTCTTGAATTTCTTTTTTTTCTGGTAAGAATATTCTTAAAGCAGGTGGAAATAAAATAAATCCTAAAAGTACAACTATTCCAAAATAACATAATATTTTTTTCATATACACCTCTATTATAAGAATATCATAATTAATAGTTTTTTTCAATATAAGAAATAAGATCTTCTTTAGTATTTTCTATTTTCTTATTTAAAATTTCTTTTTCTAAAGAATTATAAATAGTATTTAAAAACTCATCTGGTTCTTTTTTTAATATTTTACAGATCTCACTCGCACTTATTTGAATATCTTGCTTACTTTTAATCGGTAAACTATCATATACTTTAGTTATTTCTTTTTTTGATATTCCTTTATTAATTCCTGCAAGTATATTTACATATAAACCATTTTTATAAAGAATCATTGGATCTAAATTATTTAGATTATAAACATAATTTACTTTTTTTATTAATTCTTTTTCATGTTTAGTAAATTTATAAACATCTGAATTAATCATAGACCAAATACCAATTAAATCAGTATAATCTTTTATTCTATCTAAATTAGTAAGTTCAAGTGTATCAATTAATGAAAGATTTTTTATTAATTCAATTCCTTTTTTAGCATTTTTACTTGCAAAGATTTTATCAAGTTCAACTTTTTTTCTTTCATATGAAATATTTTTTAAATATTTTTTAGTTATCTTTATACTTTCTATTATTTTTGGATCTAGTTTAAAATTCAAAATAGTTGCAAATCTAATTGCTCGAAGAATCCGTAAAGCATCTTCCATAAAACTTTTTGTACTATCATTTATGGTTTGAATAGTTTTTTTCTTAAGATCACCTCTCCCATTTAAAGGATCGATTATAATACCATTTTTATCCATACAAATAGCATTTATAGTAAAATCTCGTCTTTTTAAATCAGTTTCTAAATCATTTACATATTCTATTTTAGATGGATGCCTATTATCAAAATATTCAAGTTCCTTTCTAAAGGTTGTAACTTCAAAGACAATGTTTTTATATATAACTAATACAGATCCATAGCTATCTTGAAAATTTTCAACACTTTTCTTAAATTTTACATTAGTAAATATATTTCGTATTTGTTTTGGAGTTGCATTAGTAGTAATATCAACATCATTTGATTCTATTCCAAGCAGATAATCTCTTACAAAACCACCTACTATATATGCTTTATATCCTTGTTCTTCAATTTTTCTTAGAAACTCTAAAGAAAGAGTTAATATTAAATTTTTTTTCAAATAAATCACCTATACTAAAAAACTAAAAAGTTTTCACTTTTTAGTTAACTTCGTTTTTAAGTTGTGTTCCTGCTTTAAATGTTACTGCATTACGAGCTGGAATCTTAACTTCAGCACCAGTTTGTGGATTACGTCCAACACGAGCACTTCTTTTTGAAACACCAAATGTTCCAAATCCGATTAAAGTTATCTTATCCCCTTTCTTTAATGCCTTTGTAATTGCACCAAATGTTGCATCGATTGCTCTTGTTGCATCTGCTTTAGTTAATCCTGCTTTAGCTGCAACAGCTTCTACTAATTCAACTTTTTTCATTATGTTCCTCCTTTATAAGTGAATCATTCAAGCATATTATCATGCTTACATATACAAATTATCATAAATGAAAATATAAATCAACACTTTTTACCTAATTTTTACTATTTATTTTACAGCTTTACTTTTTTTGACTGTTCTTGGTTTAGTATTAGAAGTTTTATTACTTGTTTTACTACTTGTTTTTTTATTAGAACTTACTTTTTTATTAACTTTTTTTATAATTTCATCTTGCATTACTTCATCTATTGATAAATCTTTATCTTTTTTAATACTTGATTCTTTAATTTTAATTATTTCTACATCTCTTTCTTTTAAAATATAGAATAAAATTATAATAATGATTAACATAATAATTGAAATAATTATATTACTTAATAGCATATTAACAATAAAAATAATTTCATATTCTCTTAAAGAAATTAATAAATAAATAACTGAGTTTAAAAACATAGATCCTAGTAATCCTATTACAAGTCCATATAATTCTTTTTGATATTGTTTAAAATTATCATAAATATAAATTAATAAACAATGTGAAAGAATAAATGCTAAAACATACCCCAAAATATTCATTTCATTTACTTGAAATAAACCATTTACATAAGTACTACTATCAGGCATTAATGTTTGAGTTCCAAGATTAGTTGCTACTACATAGCTAATTGGCATTAATAGTTGAATAATACTAGAAACTAAAATAGCACGATATGCATCTTTTTTATCACCTAAATTCATAATTAATAAAGTACACAAAAACGTAAATGGAAAAGTAATAAAATTTACCGATATAGTAATATCCATGAAATTTGTTAATTTTAATCCTATAATATTTGAAATAACTAGTAATACTGCAAGTAAACTAATAAAAAATGTTTTTTTAAATTCTCTATTCATATTTCCTCCTATTCTAATTAATTATATAATAGAGATTTTTTCTTGTAAAGTAATTTTCAAAAAATTATTGATAAAAAAATACAAATTTGTTAAAATAAAAAAGAATAGGAGTTGAGTTATGGATGCTATTATTTTTCTTGTTTTGTTAGTTGCTGTTATATTCTTTTTTAAAAGATTTTCTAATACAGTTTTCTTTATTGCTATTATAGATATCTTTTTAAGAATTTTAACTTTTTTAAAAAATAATACATTTCAAGAAATTAAAGAATTTTTAGGGAAATATTTTCCTGAGAACATTCCAAATATTATAGGAAAGTATGCAAAAGGTGATCTATATACTATTCTTGTTTGGATCTATGTTATCTTTATGGCAATTTTCTTATACTATGTAGTTCGAATTTTTATTAAAAGAAAGAAGTTTTAATAAACTGATATAATAAATGTAGACACTAAAAAAAGAAGTGTTCTACATTTTTTTATGAAATAATATTTATAAGGAGGAATTATAAT
>CACZOV010000156.1 GCA_902782915.1 uncultured Erysipelotrichaceae bacterium
ACCATTGAGGAATGGAATAGTTTACATCCAGAGTATAGAATTGATACTTCAAGTACACAAAATGATTCGACTAGACAAACTATTAATTCAAAAACAGATGCTGTAAGAGATAATTTAAATACAGGTGTAGTATCTTCAAGAGAAGAAAATGTTTATACCGTTGATGCATATGTTAACACTAATACTAATAATTTAAATGTAAGAAGTGGTCCAGGAATAAATTCTGAAGTTGTGACTAGTATCCCAAAGGATTCTAAAGTAAAAGTGCTTTCTGATTCGGAAAATGGCTTTGTTAAGGTTCAATATGGAAATAATCCAAGTGATACCGGTTATGTATCAAAAGATTGGTTAAGATTTGATGATAATTCAAATTCAGTAAATGCATTTAATACAAGTAATGATTCAAATAGTTATATTGGATCTGGTACTATTAATACAACAACAGGCGAAAATTTAAATGTTCGAAGTGGTATGGGAATGGATGCAAGTATTTTAACAAGTCTAAAACAAGGAACAAAAGTAAATATTATAGAACCTGATAATGGATCTGGGTGGACGAAGATTCAATATGGAACTGATCCTAATAATACGGGATATGTTTATTCTAAAAGAGTTTTAGAAGATGATAAATAGTTATTAAAAAAAGTCAATTTAAAGACTTTTTTTTTAAATTATTTTATGATATACTTAACATATAATAGGTGATAGTATGAAAATATTAGTTTTAAAGAAAGATAGAATTATTACTACAACGCTTCCTAATACTATTTATGGAGATTTTCAAATAAAAGATTCTGATAACAATGGTAATTTAATTAATTTAATTACTATTCGTGAAAATAATGGTAAATGGGTTTTATCAAATACGGAAGATACAGCAATTATTGTTAATCAAAACCGGGTAAATAGTATTAATTTAGTTGATTATTTTAGTTGTGAAATATTAACTCGTAAGAGTGAGTATAAATATATTTTATACTGTATTCCATCATTTGATCCTACAACTTTATATCAAGTAATGGATGCAAGTATTGTAATTGGTAATAAGAATTCTGATATTTATTATGAAAGTTCTTATTTAGGTGATTATAATGTGCGTATTTTTTATGATAATGCATGGTATATAGAAACACTAACTGATACTGATTTAATTTATTTAAATAATAAAAGTGTTAAAAAAGAAAGACTTTATAATGGAGATGTTATATTTATCTTAGGACTTAGAATTGTTGTTCTTGGAAACTTTATGATCATTAATAATCCAATGTCATCTGTTAGAATAAATAATCAAAAATTAAAACCTATTTTTTTAAATGATGTATCTTTAGAAAAAGAAATAGAAGAAGAAGTAGATATATATAATGAAGAAGATTATTTCTTTCGTACCCCAAGATTTAAAAGAAATATTAAAGATGAACAGTTTAATATAGATTCACCTCCAGAAAATCAAGATCCAGAAAATGGAAGCCCTATGCTTTTAACTTTAGCATCTAGTATGACTATGGCTGCATCTAGTTCAATGAGCCTGTATACAGTTGTTTCTCGTTTGAATGAAGGTGTTGATGCTAAAACTTTACTTCCATCAATTATAATGACTGGAACAATGCTTATTTCATCTTTAATTATTCCGGTTATAACCAGAATTTATGAAAAAAATAGTCGTAAAAAGAAAGAAAAATTAAGACAAGAAAAATATACTAATTATTTAAATGAAAGAAAAGTAGAAATAGAAAATAAAATAGAAGAACAAAAAGCGATTTTAATGGAAAATAATTCAACTAATGAAAAATGCTTTTCAATGATTATGAATAAAGAAACAACTTTGTGGGAGAGAAAAATAAGTCATGATGATTTTTTAAATGTTAGACTAGGGGAAGGTGATATTGATGCCAAAATTGAAGTAAATTATGAAAAAGAAAGATTTACTTTAGCTGAAGATAACTTAAAAAGTATGTTATATTCTGTTGCTGGATCTGAAAAAAAGATTAAAGAAGTTCCAGTTAGTATTTCTTTAACTGATAAGAATATTTTGGCAATTACAAGTGATGTAAAACTTGCATATCCATTTTTAGAATCACTTATATTACAGCTTTTGGCATATCACAGTTATGAAGATTTAAAATTAGTTATTCTAACTAAAGAAGAAAATGAAAACTATTTTGAATATTTAAAACTTACTCCTTTTGTATGGAATGATGAAAAGACTTTTCGCTTTTTTGGAACTTGTAAAGAAGAAATTAAAGAAATTTCTAATTACTTATTAACTGAACTTATTAATCGAAAATATAAAAATAGTGATGGTAGTGTTGTTAATACAGAAGATTTTAGAAATTATATTCCATATTATGTTATTATTACTGATGATTATAAAAATATTCGAAATGTAGAAATTTTTGATAAGTTATTTAATGAATCTGTTAATTATGGTTTTAGTGTTATTACAATTGATCGTAATTTAAGAAGACTTCCAAGTGATGCTAAAGTATTTATTAATGTAAATAGTGATAAAAGTTTAATGTTAGAACCAGACCTTACAAGTGGAATAAGACAAGAATTTAATGCTAGTTTAAATCATTTTAGTATGAAGTTATTAACTGATAAAATTAGTAATGTTCCGATTGAACTTCAAAGTGGAAGATTTAAATTACCTGATGTTTATACATTTCTAGAAATGTATAATGTTGGTCGCGTTGAACAGTTAAATGTCATTAATCGTTGGAGGGAGTCAAATCCAATTACAAGTTTAGCTGCACCTGTTGGAATAGGTGAAAATGGTGATTTTATAAGTTTAGATATTCATGAAAAGGTACATGGTCCTCATGGATTAATTGCAGGTATGACAGGATCTGGAAAATCAGAGTTTATTATTACTTATATTTTATCTATGGCAATTAATTATCATCCTTATGAAGTAAGCTTTGTACTTATTGATTATAAAGGTGGTGGACTTGCAGGAGCTTTTGAAAATAAAGATACAGGTTTGAAACTTCCTCATATAGCAGGAATTATAACTAATTTAGATACAGCTGAGATTACTAGAGCTCTTACTAGTTTAAATAGTGAGCTTCGTCGTCGCCAAAAACTCTTTAATGAAGCTCGTGATAAATTAAATGAATCAACAATTGATATTTATAAATATCAAA
>CACZOV010000157.1 GCA_902782915.1 uncultured Erysipelotrichaceae bacterium
TAGCATAATTAAATATACTTGTCAAAAATAATAATTTGTATAAATAAAAAAATCGAACGATAAAGTTCGACTAATAATTCAATTGGAGCAGATAACGGGAATCGAACCCGTATCCTAACATTGGCAATGTTAAGTTCTAACCATTAAACTACATCTGCAATTGGAGGGGCCAGTCGGATTTGAACCAACGATCAAGGAGTTGCAGTCCACTGCCTTACCACTTGGCTATGACCCCATAAGTAAACATGTATATTCACTGAGAACACATAACAAATTATAGCAAAGAAATTTAATAAAATCAACTATTATTTACACTTTTTTTCTATAATATTATATGAAAAAAATCCTGTTTTTGGAACTAAAAAAATCTTTTGTAAATTAATATGTCAAAATCTTGTTTTTTGAAAAAGTGGTGTCTATAATAAAAACTAAATTCGAAAAAAACGGGAGGGATAACATGATAAAAACAAATTTGCCAGTTTTATTTATTAAAAATCATGAAGTTTTTCCGTTTTGTGAAGCAAAATTAGAATTTTCTGACATTAATTTAAAAAAAACAGTATCTTTAGCTGAAAATTTATATGATAGTTGTCTTCTTGTTGTTCATCAAAAGCAAGGAGATACATTAGAAAATTTAAATAATATTAACGTTGGTATTATTGCTAAGATTAATTTTAAGATAGATATGCCAAATGGAAATATGAGAATTTCTTTAAAAGGTCTTAATCGTGCTCTTATTGGACAAATGAAGGAAGAAGATTTGGTATACGAAGCAGATATAAATGTAGTTGAAAAAATTGAAATCGATCCAATTGAAGAAATTGCAATGTCAAGAACTTTAAAAAAAAGTTTAGAAAACTATATAAAAAAAATAGATACAACTATATTTGATCCAATAAAAGATATTCACGATATTGATAAACTTACAGATATTGTTGTAAATCTATTAGACATGGATCATAACCGAAAATTAAAATATTTAAAGGATATTAGTGCAGTATCGCGTCTTGGAATGCTTTTAGATGATATAGAATATGAATTATCAATTTTAAATATAGAAGAAGAAATTGATTTAAAAGTTAATCATAAAATAGATGAAAGTCAAAAAGAGTTTTATTTAAAAGAAAAATTAAATATAATAAAAGAAGAATTAGGAGAAACTGAAAATACCGAATATAAAGTTCTTGAAGAAAAAATTAAAAAATTAAATGCTCCTAAAGGAATTAAGAAAAGACTTGAAATAGAATTAAATCGTTATAAAAGTTGTAATAATAATTCACCGGAAATTGGGATTATTAGAAATTATATTGATATTTTATTAAATCTTCCTTGGAATAAGAGTAGTGAAGAAGTATATGATGTAGAAAAAATAAAAAATAGCTTAGAAAGTACTCATTTTGGTCTTGAAGAAACAAAAGAAAGAATTATTGAACATATAATAGTAAGACATGAAACAGAAAATAAAAATTTACCTATTTTATGTTTAGTTGGACCTCCTGGTGTTGGAAAAACAAGTATTGCTGCAAGTATAGCAGATGCTCTTAATTTGAAATGTGTAAAAATTTCTGTTGGTGGAGTAAATGATGAAGCAGAAATAATTGGACATCGCCGTACTTACGTAGGAGCAGCACCTGGTAAAATTATGTCTAGTATTCAAAAAATAGGAGTTAATAATCCAGTCTTTATTATTGATGAAGTAGATAAAATGACTAAGGATATTAAAGGAGATCCGGCAAGTTCACTTCTTGAAGTATTGGATAAAGAACAAAATAGTAAGTTTGTTGATCACTTTATAGATGAAGAGTTTGATCTATCTAAAGTAATGTTTATTTTAACAGCTAATTACTTAGATAAGATACCAGAAGAACTTCGAGATAGAATGGAAATAATTACGATTCCAAGTTATACAGAATATGAAAAAATAAAAATTGCTAGAAATTATATTTTACCTAAATTAAGAAATGAATATAAAGTAAGTGAAGAAGAGCTTGATTTAAATAAAAAAACTCTAATTAATATTATTAGATTTTATACAAAAGAAAGTGGAGTAAGAGAATTAACAAGAGTTTTAGAAAAAATTTATCGAAAATATATTTGTATGAAAATAGATAAAAAAAAGATTGTTGATCCAAATGACAACTTAGAAATATATCTTGGAGTAATTAAATATCAAAATAATGGTAATACATTAAATTCAAGAGGAGTTATGACTGCTCTTGCATATACTCCATATGGAGGAGAAATTGTAAAGATAGAAGCTTTAGCATATCCAGGAACAGGAATTGAAGTAACTGGTCAAGTTGGTGATATTATGGAAGAATCTATTCGAGTTGCTTTAGGTTATATAAAAGGAAATTATAAAAATTTTAATGTTGATATAAACTATTTAAGCCAAAATAAAATACATCTACATATACCAGGAAATGCGACTAGGAAAGATGGACCAAGTGCTGGAATTACAATTGTAACTTCGATGTTATCTTTCTTAAAAAATAAAGAAATATCTAATAAAATTTCTATGTCTGGGGAAATTACTTTAACTGGAAAAATTTTAAAGGTTGGAGGAATAAAAGAAAAAATAATTGCAGCAATTAACAATAACGTTGAAATTGTATTTTTACCGTTAGGAAATAAAGAAGAAGTATTAGAGATTTCTTATATCTATAAAAATAAATTAAGAGTTGTATTTGTTAAAGAATATCAAGAAATATATGATATATTATTTGGAAGAGTTAAATAAAAAATGATGTTTTAGCATCATTTTTTACTTTTTTTTAA
>CACZOV010000158.1 GCA_902782915.1 uncultured Erysipelotrichaceae bacterium
AAATGTGGCTTATTTTTTGATAATTTCCTTACGACCTTTTCTTCTTCTTGAATTTACAACTTTAGTTTTCATTCTTGCAAAGAATCCATGTTTTTTAGCTCTTCTTCTATTATTTGGTTGATAAGTTCTCTTCATTTCACACCTCCAAAATTGAAATCTACATTATTATAATAGGAAAGTAGGGAACTTGTCAAATAAATTTTTTATTTATTTTTTAACTCTTTTATTTTTTCTTTTACTATTTTTCTATTTTCATTATTATATCCTAATATAATTTCTTGATTTTTAGCATTTAATTCTCTTAATATTTCTTGAAGTATTTCATCTTTATTTTTATCTAAAAGTTTAGTATTAGCAACATCATACATTTTATTGTTTTTATCTATTATTTTTATACATTTATTAATAACTAATCCATTGTATCTTTGTTCATAAGGATATGCCCATAAAATATCAGAATATTTTATAATAACAATATTATTTTGCATATCAACAACATAATCCTTAAGTAAATAAAACTTCATTTTTTCATATTTACTTTCTTTCATTTGATATATTTCTCCAGAAATTCTTTCCAATTCTTCATGAGAAATATTTTTCAATGTTTTTTTGTTTTTAATAATTATTACTATATAGGTAATGATAATAATTAAAAAGAAAAATCCTGAAAGAAATGCACCTACATAATACATTGAAGAATCATTTACAGAAGACTTAGTATCCAAATATACAAGTCCTACATATTCACTAAAGTTATCATTAGTTAAATACTCATCTTCCATAATTTCATTATATGATTCAATTGCATACTGTTTAATATCACTTGAAATTTTTTTAGTAATACCATTTACTCTAATAGACGCTTCTTCTATACTATCTACGTTTAATTCTTTATATTTATCTTCAGTCATATAAATAACATATAAATAATTATTTTCATCCATTACAAAATAAAACTTAGCATCTTCTGTTTTACCATTATTTTCATATTCTGCAAATAAATATGGTTTAGTTACAGCATCAATATAAGCATATACATCTTCTACATTTTTTTCTTGTTCCACAAATTCACTTAATTTAATAGGCTCTGGTAATTCCTTTTGTTCATTTTTAACTCCCATATAAATAAGTATAATAGCAACTCCTAGTAAAACTAATCCTACAATTAATAAATTTCTATTCCTCTTAATAGATTTATCAAATGCTTCCGAATTTAAATTTTTCATAAAACTATTTTTAAACTCCTTTCCTTATACAAATAGTAACATATTTTTTTTATATTGTAAATGACTACTATAAAATATATTTTTAATTTATAAACAATTTATATAGTTTTCCACAATTGTTTTTCTTAATTAAATAATTTACACATTTAATATTTATTTTTGTATCTTTTTAGAAATATTTATATAAGTTTTCCACATATATGTGGAAAACTTATCCACCGGTGGAAAACTTAATTGTGGATAATTGTGGAAAACTCAAACTCTCCTTGATATAAAAGATTTTAATATGTGGAAAACTATGTGGATAACTTGTGGAAAACTTTTTTTATAAATTTTCTTTCCACATAGTTTTCCACAATTATTTCTTCTTTTCCACAATGCAAAGTGGAAAATTATTTAATGTAAACTTATTGAATTTTTAAAATTAAAAATGTAGAATATAAGTACAAAACGGATAGGAGGTGGATAATGAGTAATGAACTACTTTGGAATAAGTTCTTAGAAAGTGTGAAAAGTAGTGTTAATTCAATGGTTTATACAACTTGGTTTAGTAAAACTTATCTTATTTCTCTTGATAATAATAAGGCAACAATTGTAGTCCCTCTAGATATTCATAAGAAAAGATTAAGTGAAAGTTATAGTAATTTGATTACAAGTATACTAACTAAATTAACAGGTAATGTCTATGATTTAGAATTTGTTTTAGAGGGTGATATAAAATTAACAAAAGACCCTTCTAAAAATGAACAAAATAATTCTATATCAGATGATTTTACAGGAAAATTTAAACATGAATCAAATTTAAATCCTAAATACACCTTTGAAACATTTATCGTGGGAAATAGTAATAAACTTGCTCATGCAGCAGCATTTGCTGTTGCTGAAAGCCCTGGCTTAACATATAATCCTTTATTTATTTATGGTAACAGTGGTCTTGGTAAAACTCATCTAATGCAGTCAATTGGAAATTATATTCAAGAGAATTCTAATAAACGAGTTTTGTACGTTACAAGTGAGCAATTTATATCTGATTTTTCAGGAATAGGTAGAAAAGAAAGTGGAGAAATCGATGAAAATTATAACTATGTTGATTATTTTAAAGACAAATATAGAAATATAGATGTATTAATTATAGATGATATTCAATTTCTAGCTGGTGCTACCCAAACACAACAAGAATTCTTCCATACATTTAATACACTATATAATGATAAAAAACAAATTATTATTTCATCAGATAGATCTCCAAATGATTTAAAACTATTAGAAGATAGGCTTCGAACAAGATTTTGTTGGGGATTAACTGTTGATATTTATCCACCTGATTTGGAGCTTAGAATTAATATTTTAAAGAAAAAAATTGAAGGAAATAAAATAGATAAAGATATTCCTGATGATGTTTTAGAATATATTGCATCTAATATGGCAAGTGATGTAAGACAACTAGAAGGTGCAATTAATAGACTTCTTGCATATTCAACAATTATGGGAGGAGCAGAAATAAATCTATCTTTAGCAATTGATGCTTTAAAAGACTTTATAAATAAAGGAACTAGCGAAAAAACAAACATATCAAAAGTCCAAAAGATTGTTGCTGATTATTTCCAAATATCCGTTGATGATTTAAAAGGAAAAAAGAGGAGCTCAAGCGTTGCCTTTCCAAGACAAATTGCAATGTTTTTATCCCGTGATGTATTAAATGAATCTTATCAAAGGATCGGTCTTGAATTTGGTGGACGTGATCATTCAACTGTAATGAGTTCTTGTGAAAAAATTGAAAGTAGTATGAAAACTACTAAAAGTATAAGAGAAACTATAGAAAAGATAAAGAAAAATATTTCTTAAATCCTTGTATGTCATAGATTTAGAAAGTTATCCACAATCAATTGTTGAAAACTTTATTTTCTATAAAAAAAAAATAATTATAATTTATATATAAAATAGAAAAAAATTACTTTTCCACAACTAATTGTGGAAAACTCAAAGTTTTCCACATAGTTTTCCACAATAAAATTTCTTTCTAAATCGTTGATATATATGCTCAGAAATGAGTTTTCCACAGTTTTCCACACCATTATTATTATAATATATATATATAAGAAAAAATTAAGAAGGAGAAAATTATGAAAATAAAAATTAAAAAAGAAATATTATTAGAAAATTTAAATAAGGTATCAAAAGCAATATCAACTAAAAATTTAGTACCTGCTCTTGCTGGTATAAAATTTGATTTAACAAATGAAGGTTTAACTTTAACAGCAAGTGATAATGACATTACTATTAGAACATTTATTCCCAATAATAAAAATGATATGAATATAGAAGAAGAGGGAAGTATTATAATTACAGGTAGATATATTTTAGATATAGTTAGAAAACTACCAGATAAAATGATTAATTTAGAAGTATTTGATGAATTAAAAGTAATTATTTCAACAGAAAATAGTGAGTATAATTTAAATGGAATTAATAAAACAGAATACCCAAATATTAACTTAGAAGAAAGTAAAACTCCGGTTGTTATAAATTCAAAAGTCTTTAAAGATTTAATTAATCAAACTGCTTTTGCTGCATCAACTGATGAATCCAGACCAGCACTTACTGGTTTAAACTTTAAAATTATAGGAGACGAACTTGAATGTAATTCTACAGACTCATATAGACTTGCACGTAAAGTATTAAAATTAAATTCTCAAAGCGAAGCTGATTATAATATAGTAATACCAAGTAAGAATATTGTTGAAGTATCTAAACTATTAACAGATGATGAAAAAGATATAGAGCTTCATATATTTAATAATAAAATACTATTTAAATATGATAATGTATTATTTCAAAGTCGTTTAATTAATGGAACATTCCCTAACACTTCAAATTTATTACCTAAAGAAAGTATGTTAAAAATAACAATTAATGTTAATGATCTATATAATGTAATAGATCGTGTAAGTATTTTGACAAGTGATAAAGAAAAAAATGTAGTAACACTTGAAACAAATGGAAATACTTTAATTATGAAATCTTCAAGTGCTGAGATAGGACGTGTTGAAGAAAAAATGAACATTATAAAAGATAAAGAAGAAGATATTACTATATCTTTTAGTGCCCGATATGTAATGGAAGCTTTAAAAGTATTTGATTGTGAAGAATGTGAGATTTCTTTTGTTGGAGAAGTTAATCCAATTATATTTAAAGAAAAAGATCATGAAGATTTAATCCAATTAGTGCTTCCTATTCGTACATATTAAATAAAAAATATCAAAATTTACCAAAAAAAGAGTAATTAAAAAAAAATTATTTCTTTTTTTTCTATATCCGACAAATTGTAAGAAAATTCGACAAATAAGTTTGTTAATTTAAGAATCAAATTTAAGTTTTCCACTTATTATGTGGATAAAACTTAGATTTAAAAACGGAAGTGGGGGTGAATTTATGGATATTGAGTCTTATGAAATTAATAAGGACACATGTGCTATTTTAAATCTTAATAACGAAGTATCTAAAATTATTGAAAAAAAACAAGAATATTTAGTACCAAAACCTAGTTTTGAAGTAATGGAAGATAGTTGTGCTTATTATGGAAGTAGCTATAATGGAAGAATTAAAGGAACTAAAATGATATTAGGATGTAATTATAAATTACCTATAATTGTTGAAGAAGCAAATGATATTATTTTTTTTCCAACAAGTGGAGCAAATAATGAAAAGTGTTCTTGGATTTCTCTTAATCATGTAGCTAAATATGAACCTTATAATGGATTTACAAAAGTGACGTTTGACGAAGGAAAAAGCATTATTTTAAAAATGTCATGTACATCATTTGAATTACAATTATTTAGAGCAGCACGACTTGAAAATTTAATAAAAAAACGTATTGAAAAGTAAAGAGTTATTCTTTACTTTTCAGATTTATAAAAAAAGATAATCTATTTATAAGCTAAAATGCATAAAAAATGTCTAAAAGTGTTATTTAGGGTTGTTTTGTGGTTATTTTGTGATATAATATATAAGCAAGTATAGGTATATTAACCAAATAAATATTTGTTTTTAAGGGCATTTGTGATGTATTATGAGATTAAATAATTTAAAATTAAAAAATTTTCGTAATTATAAAGAAGCATTTTTGGAGTTTAATCCTGGAATTAATATTTTTATTGGCGATAATGGTGCTGGTAAAACAAATATTTTGGAGGCAATATATGTACTGTCCTTAACCAAATCTTGTAGATATGGAACAGATTCTGATTTAATTAAAAATAGTGAAGATGCTTTAAAAATTGAAGGATTAGTTAATTATGACGATTATATAAAAAAATATGAAATATCAATAGATAAAGCAACTAAAAAGGTATTTATCAATAATAATCAGATAAAAAAAATATCATCATATATAGGAGAATTTTGTGTTACATCATTTCTTCCTAATGATATTGAAATTATTAAGGGATCACCTAGTGTAAGACGGAATTTATTAAATATTCAAATTGGAGTTTTATATAATAGTTATTTAAAATACGTAAATGAATATAATAGTTTATTAAAAATTAGAAATGAATATTTAAAAAGATTAAACTTGAATAGTTATACTGATCCTAAATATTTAGATGTTATTAATCAGAAAATGATTGATGTAAGTGTAAAAATTTATTATTTTAGATTATTTTATCTTAAAGAAATTAATCAAATACTTCCTAATATTTATAAAAAATTAACTGGTATTAATAATATTAGAATTCAATATCAAAATAGTTTAGGAATAAGTGAATATGATGAAATAGCAATTAGGGAAATGTTGCAAAAAAAATACAAAAAGAATTTAAAAAAAGAAATGATTCAAGGAATGACTTTAGTAGGTCTTCATCGAGACGATTTAATTTTTTTAGTCAAAGATATGGATGCTAAAATATATGCCTCTCAAGGTCAACAAAGATTAATTGTAATAGCATATAAAATTGCAGAATTGCTTGTATTTAAAAAGATTAAGAAAGAATATCCTGTTTTACTTCTTGATGATGTTTTTTCAGAAATTGATATTAAACGTCGAAATAATGTAATAAAATTTTTAAAAAATGAAATACAAGTAATTATAACAACTACAGATTTAGAAGATATTCAAGAAGAATTGGTTAAGAATGCAAGAATATTTAAAATAAAAAATGGAGAAATTAAAATAAAAGGTGGTGCAAAATGCAAGAAGAAAAAGTAGGCGGAAATTATGATTCTTCCGCAATTCAAGTTTTAGAAGGATTAGAAGCGGTTAGAAAAAGACCAGGAATGTATATTGGTACAACGGATGTTAAAGGACTTCATCATTTGGTTTGGGAAATAGTAGATAATTCGATAGATGAAGCATTAGCAGGATATTGTAAAAATATAGAAATCATAATTAATAAAGATAATTCAGTGACAGTTAAAGATGACGGTCGTGGAATACCGGTTGATATTCACCCAAAAACTCATATATCAACTGTTGAAACAGTTTATACAGTTCTTCATGCTGGAGGAAAGTTTGGTGGAGGAGGATATAAAGTATCCGGAGGACTTCATGGAGTAGGAGCAAGTGTTGTAAATGCTTTATCGAAATGGGTTGAAGTAATAGTTTACAAAAATTCTAAAATTCATAAAATAAGATTTGAAAACGGTGGAAAAACTACTGAACCATTACATGTAATCGGAGAATGCGAGGAAAATAGAACTGGGACAACAGTAACATTCAAACCAGATCCAGAAATTTTTGATTCTGAAATATATGATTATGAAACTCTAAAAACACGGGTTCGTGAACTTGCTTTCTTAAATCAAGGATTATCACTTAATATACGAGATGATAGAGATTTAGAAGATACAACAGGTGAAACATTCATGTATGAAGGTGGTATCAGTGAATATGTTCGTTTTATTAATAAAGAAAAAACTCCAATTCATGAGGACATTATTCATTTAACAGGAGAAAAGGATTCTGTCATGTTTGAAGTTGCAATGCAATACAATACTTCATATAACTCTAATATTTATTCATTCGTTAATAATATTAATACTCATGATGGAGGAACTCATGAAGATGGTGTTAAAAGAGCCTTAACGCGAGTTATTAATAATTATGCTAGAAAAAATAATATTTTAAAAGAAAAAGATGAAAATTTAAAAGAGGATGATGTTAAAGAAGGACTTACTATGATTATTTCTTGCAAGCATCCAAATCCTCAATTTGAGGGTCAAACAAAAGGACGTCTTGGAAACTCAGAGGTAAAAAATTTAGCTGATAGTGTTTTTTCAGATGGTTTTGAAAACTTTTTGTTAGAAAATCCAGAAGAAGCAAGAATTATTATTAATAAAGCAATTCTTGCAAGAAATGCTCGAATGGCTGCCAAAAAAGCAAGAGAGGCAACAAGAAAAAGTGATTTAGCAACAACAAATTTCTTTGGAAAATTAAGTGACTGTAAGAGTAAAGATCCTAGCGTTTCAGAAATTTTTATAGTCGAGGGAGATTCAGCAGGAGGAAGTGCTAAAAAAGGAAGAGATTCTATGACTCAGGCAATTCTTCCACTTCGAGGAAAGATTTTAAATGTAGAAAAAGCACGACTAGATAAAGCACTTGGAAATGAAGAAATAAAAACAATAATTACAGCCTTTGGAACAGGAATTGGTGATTATTTCGACTTATCAAAACTTCGTTATGATAAAATCATTATAATGACCGATGCCGATGTTGATGGATCTCACATAAGAGTATTATTGTTAACACTATTTTATCGTTTCTTTAGACCGATTGTTGAAGCAGGACATGTTTATGCTGCTCAACCACCACTTTTTCGAATTATGCATGGAAAAACTAGAAAGTATGTTTTAACAGAAGAAGATAAAGAAGCTTATATGAATTCTTTACCAGAAAATGTTCGTATGCGTGCAGAAATAGCTCGTATGAAAGGTCTTGGTGAAATGGATGC
>CACZOV010000159.1 GCA_902782915.1 uncultured Erysipelotrichaceae bacterium
CTATATTCTAAGTAAATTTTATTTTAAAATTAATTCAAGAATTAAGAATGTAATAATAAATAAACAAGTAAATGTTAATAATTTAAATTTTAAAAGTAGTTCTAAAACTATTTCTTTAATAAAAAAAGAATTAAATACTTTTTTTAAGACACCTGTATTTATTATTAATTCAGGTTTTGCTTTAGTATTATTTTTAGTAATGGTAGTTATTATAACAATTAAGTTTGAATCAATTATACCAATTCTTACAAGCAAAGAAGGTTTAGGATTATCAAGTAATTTTATTACTAGTCATTTATCTATATTAATTTTTCTTCTTATATCAAGTGCATCTTATATGACATCAATTACTAATTCAGTAATTAGTTTAGAAGGACGAAATATTAATATTTTAAAATCTTTACCAATAAATACTAAAACAATATTAATGTCTAAAATATATTCATGTTTAATAATTACAACCCCAGTTTTATTAATTGGAAGTGTTATACTATTTATTAAGTTTAAAATAAGTCTTATTGAAATAATACTATTACTTATATTATTAATCTTAATTCCATTAGTATCACACTTTATAGGATTAATAGTTAATTTAAAGTATCCTAAATTAGATGCTACAAATAGTACTGAAGTAGTAAAACAAAGTATGAGTTCATTTATATCTGTAATGCTTGGAATGTTTCTTTTAATTATTACTTTTGTAATTACTACTAATGTAACTAAAAATATTAACACTATTTTGTTATTAGCAATAGCTACTTTAATATATATAGTAATTGATCTAATATTGTATATTTATTTAATTCATAAAGGAGTTAAAGACTTTAATAATTTATCTGTTTAAAAATTAGATTTTTATCTAATTTTTTTGTATATTAAAACTTTGCAAGTAAACAATAATAATTGGTGATAAGGTGATTAATCGATTTGAAATAAAAGAAATAGATAAAGAAGAAAGATTATTTTTATATTTTGATTTTAATTATGAATTTTCATATTTTGGAATAAATAATAAAAAAACTATTCAAGAAGAAATAAAAGATTTTATTAAAAAAAACAATATTAATTTTCATGGAACAATTATTTCCTTAGTAGTTGGTGGAGTTTTAGTTGGAAATCTTATTTTTAATCAAGGAAAATATACAAATATAAGTAATATAAACCCAAGTCCTCAAGTAATAGAAGTTGATAAACTATTAAGTATTAATGATTTAAATATAGATTCCAAAGAAAGATTAGAAAGTGTTATAGAAGATATAAATGAAAATAAAGAAAGTCCTATTGATAATTCAAATAAAGAAATAGTAGATAAACTAAGTGATGATATAAATACTAAAGAAGATTCTAATTTTAAAGAAAAAGAAATTATTAATAATTCAAATTCAATGATAAGTTCTAATTCCAATTCTAATTCTAGTGTAATTACTAATGAACCAACTAATGTTTCTAAAGAAGAAACTCCTAGTAATAATATTTATGTTACGATTAAAAGAAAAAATGGTCAAACTTTAACTATAGAACTAGAAGAATATTTAATTGGAGTTGTTGGAGCTGAAATGCCTGCCTTATTTCATGAAGAAGCTTTAAAAGCTCAAAGTATTGTTGCTAGGACTTATACTTTAAAAGCTATAAAAAATGGTAAAACTTTAACAGATACAGAAAGTACTCAAAGTTATAAAAGTGAATCTGAACTACAAAGCTTATGGGGGGCTAATTTCGATAATTATTATTCTAAAATAAAAAAATGTGTAGAAGAAACTAAAGGAATTTATTTAAGTTATAATGGATCTTATATAGAAGCTATTTATCATTCAACAAGTAATGGAAAAACAGAAAATTCATCTAATGTATGGAGTAATTCTTTTCCCTATTTAGTAAGTGTAGAAAGTCCTTATGATTCTTTAAATCCATCTTTTATTTATGAAACAATAATTTCTTATTCAGATCTTTCTAAAAAACTTAATTTAGAAATTAATCAAGATACTAATTTTGAAGTTTTAGAATATACAATTAGTGATCGAATAGCTAGTATACTAGTTAATGATAAAGTTTATAGAGGAGTTGATTTTAGAAATTTATTAGGACTTCGTTCGGCTGATTTTCAAATAGAAAAGAAAGAAGAAGGAGTAAAATTTATAACCAAAGGATATGGTCATGGAGTTGGAATGAGTCAATATGGTGCTAACGGAATGGCTAAAAATGGATATAATTATGAAGCTATTTTAAAACATTATTATAAAGGAGTTTTACTTAGTCATTTATAAAAATTTATAACTATCTATTGAATAGTTTTTTATTTTTTGATATAATAAAATTGTTAAAAATAGGGGTAGTTATGAAAAAATATGTATTAACAATAATAATTGTAGTTTTTTTGATTACTTTTGTTATTCTTGGAAAAAGTTTATTAAATCAGGGAATCGTTTTAGATGATAAAAATTGGAATGTTTATTTTTCTAATTTAAAAACTTCTATTATGAATGGGGAAGTTTTTGTACCAGATGGACCTAGTTTAGAATCTACTAGTATTTTAGCATATGATGTTTTAATAAGTAAGCCAGGAGATTATGCAACCTATACTTTTGATATTATAAATGATGGAGATTATGATGCATCTTTAAACACTTTAACTAAAATAGATGCAAATTGTATTAGCTTAGCAATTCCAGAAAATACTATGGATGAAGAGCTTGCTTGTAGTAATTTAGAATATAAAATTTTTTATACAAAAGATGGAAGTCTTGTTAAAGAAAATGATATTATAAAAGCTCATTCTAAGAAAAATGTGTCACTTATAGTTGGCGTTTCAAATGATATTCAAGGTATTACAGATGATGTTCAAATAACTTTATTTGATACAACATTTGTCTATAATCCAGTAAAATAAAAATATATTAGATTTCTAATATATTTTTTTTAAATATTTAAGTTTGAAGCTAGTACAACTTCTTTTAAATTAAAGATAAAAAAGTTTATGGCTGTTAAGGCATTGTCCTTAGTAATAGGTGCAGATATAAAATAGATCTCTTTTTTTAATAATCTTTCTATACAACGTTCAACAAATCCTTTTAATCTTTCAGCTAGTTCTAAACTATTTAAAGACATATTTTTTTGATTTTCCGGAGTAAGAGTCATATTTTCATATTCACTTAAAATATTTCTATATTCTATAACAAAATTATTAGCTTCATCAAATACATCTTTATGAATTGGATCAATTTCTCCTCTTATATAAGTTGCAATTGCTTGCATTCCTTGAGTTCCAAAATATTGATTATCAATTACATAACTTGGATTAACAGTTGCTTTTTCTTTTAATCTTTCAAGACTAGATACATAAAGTTTTGCTTCTTCAATTAAATATAAATTAATAGAATTATAATAAAAAGCAAATATTTCTTGATTCTTAATTTTTTCATAAATATCATTTGCAAATTCAATGAATTTATTAGCAAGTATTAAAGCTTCTTGATTAATATTTTCCATATCTAAAACTTGTTCTTTAGTTGGATTAATATCTCCTACAATTATATTTTTTTCTTTTTCAGTAATTGATGTATCAATATCAATTCCAAATAGTTTTTCAGTTAGTAATTCAAGATCTAATGTATAAGGTGTAAGAACTATTCCACTTTCTATAACATTTTCAGGTAATCCGAGGTATGCATATTCTGCAATTCTTTTACTTAATTGTTCAGCACTACTAGCTAGTTCATTACTTCTTGTAATATAATTTTCATAAATAGGAGGAAATGATACTTGAATTCTTGCTGAGTATTCTCTTAAAGTCCATAAATAATAGAGATTTGAAACTAAAGATTGTAAAAAAAATTCTTTATCGGTTAACATATTATCACCAATAAAATTTATGTTTTTAATTTTTTTATATGTTTAATATTGAAAATAAATTAAAAATAAATTATAATTAATAATGAAAATAGGGTGAGTGAAATTGTGTGATATAGATAAAAGGGGACAAGCATTAGTAGAGTTTGTTTTGATTTTACCAATTTTAATTTTTATGATTTTAGCATTTATAGATATATCAAGACTTATGATTATGAAAAATCATTTAGAAAGTTTACTTCAAGATACAACTAATGCTACAACTAGTATTAATGATCAAGAATATAATATTAGTGTTTTAAAACAAGATGGTTTTATAACCTTAAAAAGTTGTATTGATGTTATAACGCCTGGTTTTAATAAAGTTTTAGGTAATCCGTCTTGTATTAGTGTATCAAAAGAAATAAGAAAAGAGGGCTAGTATGAAAAAAAAGAGAAAAATAAATAAAGAAGAAAGAGAAATTTTATTAAATATGAGACTAAGGAGTAAATTATCTCTTCTGGTTCTTTTCTATATTTTTGGTTTAATTCTTCCTCTTTTTACTTGTATGATAATTACTTTAAATTTTCATTATTTTTATTTTATTGTTATTTTAGGATTTTTATTATTTGTAATTATGTTTTTAATTCCTAAATTAGAAAAAAATAATTATTTAAGTGATGATATTAAATGTTTTGAAAGTACAGTTGTAAGTAGTAAAGTACATGATATTTATTATTATGTATGTGAAATAAATGGTCTTGATGATGTATTTATAGATTATAAATATCCTGTTAATACTAAGTTAAAACCAGGAAGTGAAGTTATTGTTATAATGGTTCAAGGTGCTGAAAAATATAAAGATTATATTCTTCTAGATAAAAAAACTAAAAAGGTATTAAGTGATTATAGAACTCGATTCGACTTAATAGATTGTTGAGGTATTTATGGGAAAAGTAATTACAGTTACATCTAGAAAGGGTGGAGTTGGTAAGACTACAACTATTTTAAACCTTGCTGGAGTGTATTCTAATTTATCAAAAAAAGTATTAATTCTTGATTTAGATCTATATTCAAATAGTGTTGCTTTGAGTCTTAATTTAAAAAATGAAAAAACAATTTATAATTTAGTTTTAGATATTACAAATCATGAATTTAAAAGTATACATAATTATGTAGAAAAATACAATGATTTTATTTTTGTTCTACCTAGTCTTAAAGATCCAAGAAATGCAAGTCATATTGATCCAAAATATATAGAACAAATTATTAATCTTTCAAAACATGACTTTGATGTTTTATTAATTGATACTAATCATGTTTTAAATGATATTAATGTTATTATATATGATAATACAGATACTATTTTAAATATTATGTCAAATGATCCAGTTGATCTTGCAAATACTAGAAATTTTATTCATATAACTAAAGATATAGAATCTCTTGATTTAAGAATTTTATTAAATGAAAGTAATTCCCAAGAAGAAAAATATTTTTCAATGTATGATATTAGATCATTTTTAGACTATAATATATCTTATAAACTTGGAAAAGAATTTTTTGTAAAAACAATAGATAAGTATGTACTAGATGGGAAAATTTTAACCTTAAATAATGCTTATAAAAATACATATAAGGTATTAGAAAATATTGGACTTGATTTACTAAAAGATAAGTCTTAGGAGGTATTTCTATGAAAAAAAGTTTTGAAAGTATTTTTAATATTAATAAAGATGTAGAAAATACTTCTATTATAGAAAATGACTACGAAGTATTTAAAGATAAAGAAATGCTTGATGAAGTAAGAAGTAAAATAATTGGAAATATTATCGATGATAATGTTCCTAAAAATATGAGTTTAAATGATTATATTAATTCAGAAATAGATAAGTATTTAGGAGGAATGGATTTATCAAGTTATAAAAGAAGTCATGTTTTTAATTTAATTGATAATGAAATAAATGGTCTTGGTCCAATTACTGAATTATTAAAAGATAAAAATGTTACAGAAATAATGGTAAATGCACCGGATGAAGTGTATGTTGAAATAGATGGAAAATTAGTAAGAGATGAAAGTGTATCTTTTATAAATGATGCTCATATTTTAAGAACAATTCAAAAAATTGTACAACCTTTAGGAAGAACAATTGATTCTAGTCGTCCAATGGTAGATGCAAGACTTAAAGATGGATCAAGAATAAATGCAATTATTCCACCACTTTCTTTAAAGGGACCAGTTCTTACAATAAGAAAGTTTAAAAGAGATTTAAATGATATTGAAGATTTACTTAGAAATGGAACACTTACAAGGGATATGGCTTTGTTCTTAGAAGCTTGTGTAAAATCAAAATTAAATATTATTGTTTGTGGGGGAACTGGATCAGGAAAAACAACTATTTTGAATATTTTATCAAGTTTTATTGGAAGTGATGAAAGAATTATTACCATTGAAGATGCAGCTGAACTTAAATTAAAACAAAGTCATGTTATATCTTTAGAAACAAGAGTTGATAATTATGAAAGTAAAAGTGAAGTAACAATTAGAGATTTAGTTCGAAATTCTTTACGTATGAGACCAGATAGAATTATTGTTGGAGAAGTTCGTGGAAAAGAAGCTTTTGATATGCTTCAAGCCATGAATACAGGTCATGAAGGAAGTTTAACAACACTTCATGCAAATAATGGAATTGATGCTTTAAACAGACTTGAAACAATGGTTTTAATGGGAGGAATGGAAATACCAGTAGCAGCTATTCGTGACTATATAGAAAATGCAATTGATATTGTTGTAGATGTTGCCCGTCTTTCTGATGGAAGACGTAAAATTGTTGGAATATCAGAAATAGATGGATTTAATAATGATGATATAAAAGTTGTACCAATATTTGAATTTCATCAAACAGGACTTACTAAAGATTTTATGGTAGATGGAGAATTTAGAATAGTAAATAAAAAAATTAAAACATTAGAAAAAATAAAAAACAAGGGATTTAAACTAGACTTTCTAGGGTGATATAATGAATGGAAATATCATGTTTATCTTTGTTATAGAATTAATTCTTTTGTATTTACTTGCTTTAGTTTTTTATTATTTTATTTTACTAGTTCGTAAATTAAATATAGAGGATAGATTAGGTCCTTATACAATTTATAAAGAAAAAAAAGAGAAAAAGGTCTTTGACGAAATATTTTCACTGGGAAGAAGTTTTATAAAAAGACTTTCTAAATTATTATATAAAATAAAACTATTTGATAATTATTCTTTAAAATATCAAAAATATATAAAAAAAGAAGAAAAATATTTTCTTGATAAAATGGATTTTGTAAGTCGAAAAGTAATTCTTAGTATCATATTTTTACTTCTTGTTCTTTTGTATGATTTGTTTTTTTATCAAAAAATTACAATACTTCAATTACTTATTTCTTTTTTACTTGGCTTTTATTTATTAGATTTATTTTTAGTATCAGAGAATAAATATTTAAAATATCAAAAGAAAAATGATTTATTAAGAGCAATTACTATAATGAATAATAGTTTTAAAAGTGGACATAGTATTATGCAGGCAATTAAATTAGTAAGCATGGAACTTGATTCGCCTCTTGGACTAGAATTTAAGAAAATGTATGTTGATCTTACTTATGGACTAGAATTTGATGTTGTATTTAGTCGATTTGAAAATAGAGTTAATATGGATGAAGTTAAATATATAACAACCTCTCTTTCTATTTTAAATGAAACAGGTGGAGATATTGTTAAAGTATTTGAAAGTGTTGAAAAAAACTTTTTTAACAACAATAAGTTAGAGGATGAACTTAAAAATTTAACAGCTGCCAGTAAACTTTTATATATGATTTTACTTTTCATACCAGTTTTATTTGTAGTTGTTATATATCTTCTTGATAATACTTATTTTATACCACTTTTAACAAATATCTTTGGTTATCTTATTTTATTTACTTGTCTTACTTTATATATTTTATATATTGTAATTGTTCGAAATTTGATGAAAGTAGGTAAGAAATTATGATCAATCGATTAGCTAGTTTTTTCTATCGAAAAGAAACTCTTTTAGCACTTGAAAAGAAGATTAAACTTTTAGGAAGTAATACTAAGTATAATGCTATTACTTTTATGAATATTCGCTTATTTAGTAGTATTTTAGTATTCTTTTTAATCTTATTTTTATTTAAAATAGGTTATCTTTTAGCTCCAATTATTGCTTATTTATATTATTATTTTTTACCAAATATCTTTTTTGATAATAAAATAAAAGAAAGAAGTAGAAAACTTGATAGTGATGCTTTATATTTTTTTGAAATATTAGCTTTGTCATTAGAATCAGGTAATAATTTAATTAATGCTTTAACCAAAACTAGTTCAAGTATTGATTCAGATTTATCTTTAGAGTTTAGAGAAACAATTAGAGAAGTTAGTTATGGTAAAAGTCTTGATGAAGCCCTTGATAACTTAAAAACAAGAATTCCAAGTGATACCATTAATAATATTATATTAAATATAAAAGAATCTAGTTTATTTGGAAATAGTATTATAGATACTTTATATAATCAAATTGATTATATAAGAGAAAAAATTATTTTAGAAACTCGTGCATATATATCTAAACTTCCTCTTAAAATAAGTGTAATATCAGTTTTATTCTTTATTCCTCTTTTATTACTTCTTATTTTAGGACCTGTAGTATTAAAATATTTTTTAGGATAGTAAGACTATCTTTTTTTTGTCAATTTTTTTTAATTTGATTGATTAAGTATTAGGGGTTTGTTATAATGAAATAAAGTGGAGGAAATATGTCAAAGTTTGATAAAGAATATTTAAAATTATGTAAAAAAATATTAGAAGAAGGAAAAGAAGTTGAGAATAGAACTGGTATAAATACTATAAAAATTCCATCTTATCATTTTGAATTTGATTTAGAAAAAGAATTTCCAATTTTAACAACTAAACAACTATTTTTTAAAAATGCTATTACAGAACTTTTGTGGATTTATCAAGCCCAAAGTAATGATGTAAGGTGGCTTCAAGAAAGAGGAAATCATATTTGGGATGAATGGGAAATACAAGATGATGGTAAGTGGTATGCAACTCAGATGTTACCTGATAAGGATGGGAAATTAGTACGTCAAGAAGTAGTAAAAGACTTTGGAGTTGAATGGGCTCATACAATTGGAACTGCATATGGTTGGATAGTTAAAGAATATAATCAATTAGATAACTTAATTGATAAAATAAAACATAATCCAACTGATCGTCGAATGATCATTAATTTATGGCAAAATAAACATTTAGAAACAGCTGTACTTCCTTCTTGTGTATGGTCAAGTGAATGGGATGTAACAGATAATCATTTAAATGCATGGGTTCATCAAAGATCATGTGATGTTCCCTTAGGTCTTCCTTTTAATATAACTCAATATTCAGTTCTTCTTTATATGCTTGCTCATGTAACAGGATTAAAACCAGGTACACTTAATTGGTCTATTAAGGATGCTCATATTTATGTTAATCAAATAGAAGGAATTAAAGAGCAAATAAGGCGAGGTGAAGAACTTCCTGATTTAGAAGCTCCTGAAATTTGGCTAAATCCAGAAATTAAAGATTTTTATGATTTTGATAATTCAAGAGAACTTAAAGATATTAAAATATTAAATTATAAGCATCATGGAAAAATTAAGTTTCCAATTGCTCAGTAGGTTGCGTATGAAGTTATCAATTATAGCTTGTGTTGGCAAGAATTTAGAACTAGGTAAGGGGAATGATCTTATATTTCGAATAAAAGAAGATCAAAAATATTTTAAAAAAGTTACAATAAATCATATAGTTGTTATGGGAAGACGTACTTTTGAATCTCTTCCTGGAATTTTAAAAGAAAGAAAAAATGTTGTTATTACAAGAAGTAATAAAGAGTTTCCAGAAGAAGTTGAAGTATTTAAAAGTATTGAAGAATTTATGGATCATTATAAAGATTATGAAGATGAAATATTTGTTATAGGAGGAGCAAGTATTTATAGACAATTTCTAGACTTTTGTGATAAAATATATCTAACGGAAGTAGACAAGTCACATGATGCTGACGTTTATTTTCCAGATTTTGATAAGAGTTTATTTGAAAAGAAAATTATTGAAAGTGGAGAATCAAAAACTTTAAAATATGATTTTGCTATTTATAGGAGGAAATAATGGGAAAGTTTATTGTCATTGAAGGAACTGATTGTAGTGGAAAAGAAACACAAAGTAAATTATTAGTAGAAAAACTAAATTCTAGAGGATATAAAGCAATACGTTTAACTTTTCCAAATTATGATAGTCCAACAGGAAAAATTGTTGGAGGACCATATTTAGGAAAAAAAGAAATAGGTGAATGTTGGTTTCCAGAAGGGGCAGTAAACTTAGATCCAAAAGTTGCATGTTTATATTATGCAGCCGATAGAAAATACAATGAAAAAGAAATTAAAAAATATTTAGACGATGATTATTTTGTTATATGTGATAGGTATGTTTCTAGTAACATGGCTCATCAAGGAAGTAAAATTCGTGATGATGAAGAAAGATTTCATATGTATGAATGGATTGATAAGTTAGAATTTTGGCTTTTAAATTTACCAAAACCTGATAAAACTATATTTTTACATGTTCCATATACTTATGCAGCTAAATTAAAAAAGAATAGAACATCACTTGATGAACATGAAATGAGTGAAGAACATTTAAAAAACTCCGAAATTGCATATATAGAGTTATCTGAAATGTATAATTGGAAACATATTAATTGCATAAATGATGATGAAATAAGAACCATTGAAGATATAAATAATGAAATAATTGAATGTTTAGAAGAATATTTGTAGGAGGATTTATGTATAAAAATATTTTATTAAAATTAAGTGGCGAATCACTTATGAGTGATAATGAAAATATTAATAAGGAAAAAACTCATGAGATAGCAGAGTTAATAAAACGTGTTCATGATATGGGGGTTAATATTGGAATAGTTGTTGGTGGTGGAAACTTTTTTAGAGGTAGAAGTCACCAAGATATGGAAGCAATTAACGCTGATTCAATGGGAATGCTTGGAACAACAATGAATGCTCTTGCTCTAAGAGATGCATTTACTAAAGTAGGACTTCCTAATCTAATTTTTTCACCATTTGATTTTCATGAACTTATTGAAAGTCACTCTGAAGATGAAATAAAAGAAATGTATAAAAATGGATCTGTTATTACTTTTAGTGGTGGAACAGGACATATTGGATGTTCAACTGATACTGCAGCAAGTATGAAAGCAATACTAATTGGAGCTGATGTAATTATTAAACTTACTAATGTTGATGGTGTTTATGATAAAGATCCAAATAAATATAGCGATGCTAAAATGTATGATAAATTAAGTCATCAAGAGGTTTTGGATAATCCAGAAATAAAAGTTATGGATCTTAAATGTATTGAAGACTGTCAAGAAGAAAATAAAGATATTTTAGTAATTAACTTTAATGATCAAGAAAATTTAATTAAAGTATTACAAGGAGAAAAAATCGGTACGGTGATTACAAGTCGTGAATGATAAAATAATCAAAGAATACCAAAAAAAACGAGTTTTAAAATATATAATAATTATTTTAAGTTTACTTATTATCTTTTTAGAAGGTTTAGCCTTATTTAAAGTTATTTCTTACTTATGGGGACTTATTCCGTTTGTTATAAATTGTATAGTTAAATACTTTTATGAAAAAGAAATAAATAAAAATAAAAAACTTCAAGAAAAATAAAGTCTTGAAGTTTTTTTAAAACAAGAATCTTGATACTAAAAATCCTAAAAAAAGAAGTTCAATAAATAAAATGAAGCAGTTTATTCTTGTAAATGCGATAAAAACAATAAAAAGTTGATAAAGACAAATAATTAAAAGAATAGATGTTACAATATTATATAAAATACTTACTTTTCTTCTAGCACGACACATATTACAATAACAAAGGAAGCCATGTCCTCTTTTTTTAAACATAGAATCACCATTATAGTTTATGTTTTTTTTTGATTTTGTATAGTTTTTTTTCCTATTTAAAGTATTAAACTGATTTATAAAAAAAATAAATATAATTTTATAATTAAGTATATTTTTTGTCTAAGAATATAGACTTTTAATTAGAAATTTAGTACAATTTAATTAAAGGAGGAAAAAATGAAAAAGTATATTTCGGAGTTTGTTGGAACATGTTTTTTAACTTTACTTGCTTGTGGTGTTGCAGTTATTGTAGGATGTGATACATCAGCAGGAATTATTGCAACGTCTTTAGCTTTTGGTCTTGTAATTGTTGCAGGTGCTTATTCCATTGGTAATGTTTCAGGATGCCATATTAATCCAGCTGTATCGCTTGGAATGTATGTATCTGGAAAAATGAAACTTAGTGAATGTGTTAAGTACATGATTGCTCAAGTATTAGGAGCGCTTATAGGATCATTACTATTAGGATTTATTCTTGGAAGTTTTGATGCTCTTGGTGCTAATGCTTATGGTGGAGTTCTTCCAAATGGAATGGAAGTAACAATTTTAATTGCTTTTGTTGTTGAAACCCTATTAACATTTATCTTTGTTACAACAATTTTAGGAGTAACAGATAAAAAAGAAAATGGTCATGTAACTGGAATTGTTATTGGACTTACTTTAACTTTAGTTCATTTATTTGGAATTCCTGTTACTGGAACATCAGTAAACCCTGCAAGAAGTTTAGCACCAGCCCTTCTTCAAGGAGGAAGTGCAATTAATCAAGTTTGGTTATTTATTGTAGCCCCATTTGTTGGAGCAATTCTTGCTGGATTATTCTATAAGTATGTTTTAAAAACATCTAAATAGAATTTGAAAATGGACAATAGTCCTTTTCTTTATGTCTTAAAATAAAAAAATAATAAAAAAGAAGGAATAAAATGATAGAATTTAATGCCAAAGAAGAAGTTTTAAAAATTATTAATTTTATAAGAGATTATTATGATAAAAATAATTTAAAAGGAGTAGTTATAGGATTAAGTGGAGGAAAAGATAGTGCGGTTGTTGCTGGTTTGTTTACAAAAGCATTAGGATGTGAAAATGTTGTTGGAGTTTTTATTCCATGCCATTCCCAAAATAGTGATAAAAAAGATGCTAAAATAGTTGCTGATAATTTTAACATCTCTTTTCTAGAACTTGATCTAACTAAAACTTTTGATACATTCAAAGAAGAAATTAAATTATTTAATGAATTAGATTTAGAAAATTGTGATATTAATTTAAAACCAAGACTTAGAATGAGTGGTTTGTATTATATTGCTTCCATGTTAAGTAATAAATACAAAAAAACATATCTTGTTGCAGGGTGTGGTAATAAATCTGAAAAGTATGTTGGGTATACAACAAAGTATGGTGATAATGCATCTGATATAGAAGTAATAAGTGACTTTTTTGTAAGTGAAGTAATTATGCTAGGAAAAGAAGTTGGAGTTCCTGAAAGTATTTTATATAAAACTCCAGCAGATGGTTTAAGTGATAAGAGTGATGAAGAAAAACTAGGATTTACTTATCAGGAAATTGAAAATGTTTGTAGAAATAATAAAGTAAATTTAAAAACAAAGGATAGAATTTTAAAAATGCATGAAAATAATATACATAAATCTAAGATAGTGAGATATGAAAGATGAGATTAGGAGTATATGTTGGCAGTTTTGATCCTATTCATGATGGTCATATCAAACTAGTAAATTATTTATTAGATAATAATTATGTTGATAAAATTTTTATGATTCCAACAAACTCATATTGGGATAAACAAGTATCATCAATTGATGATCGAATAAATATGTTAAAGTTTTTTGAAACTAAAAATATTATTATAGATACTATTCATAATAATTTTCCTTATACTTATCAAATATTAGAATCTATAAAAAAAGAATATCCAAAAGAATCTATTTATTTAATTATTGGATCGGATAATATTATAAATTTTCATAAATGGGAAAGAGTTGATCTCTTATTAAAATACCAAATTATTGTTGTAAATCGAAATGATTTAGAAGTTAATTCTTTTATAGAAAAACTTGGAAAAGAGCATTTTATTGTTGTTGATAAATTTCCATTTCTTCCTATTTCATCAACTAGTATTCGATCTGGATGTGAAAAATATATTGACCCAAGAGTTTTAAATTATATAAAAACTAATCATTTATATGAAAAAAAATAATATTTTTTTATAAAGAATAACTATTTTTTGAATAACATGTTATACTTATATAGTTGGAGGTTGTTTATATGTATGATGTAATAATTGTCGGAGCAGGACCAGCAGGTTTGTTTTCAGCATATGAGTTAATAGAAAAAAAGAAAGATTTAAAAGTGTTATTAATTGATCAAGGAAAATTTGCTGAAAACAGAGTTTGTTCTATGAATAAATATGGAACAAAGTGTTTAAATTGTAAACCTTGTCAGATTTTATCTGGATATGGAGGAGCTGGAACATTTTCAGATGGAAAACTAAATTATGTTCCAAAGCTTGGTAAAAGTGATCTTTATAAATATATGTCAAGTGATGAAGCTGAAAAATTACTTGATGATACTGAAAATATTTTTAATAAATTTGGAATGGACTCAGATGTTTATCCAACTAATATGGATGAGGCTTTAAGGTTAAAAAAAGAAATTGCTAAAGAGGGTGCAAACCTTTTAATTATTAAACAAAAGCATTTAGGAAGTGATAAACTACCTGGTTATATTGAAGCATTTACTAATTATTTAAAGGAGCATGGTGTAAAAATTCTTGAATCAACTGAAGTTGTTGATATAGAAGATACTAAAGAAAAAATAATAGTTCATGCTAAGAAAAATAAAAGAAATATTGACTATGAAGGAAAATATATAATTGTTGCTCCTGGTAGAACTGGAGCAAAATGGATTCAAGGACTTGCTGACAAATATAAAATACCATATCTCTCTCAAAGTATTGAAATTGGTGTAAGAGTTGAAGTAAGAAGAGAACTTTTAGAGGATTTATGTAGTGTTATATACGATCCATCAATATTTATTAAAACTAAGACTTATGGAGATGAAATAAGAACATTTTGTACTAATCCAGGAGGATTTGTAACTAAGGAAAATTATTATGGATATATTTGTGTAAATGGTCATGCTTTAAAAGAAATTAAATCAAATAATTCAAATTTTGCATTTATTAGTAAAGTAAATCTAACGGAGCCAGTTACTAATACAAGAGAATATGGAGAATCTATTGCAAGAATTGCTAATGTGTTGGGAGATTCAAAACCAATTATTCAAACACTTGGAGATTTAAAGAAATTTCGAAGAACAAGAAAGTCGCGTTTAGAAAAACAATTTATTACACCAACTTTAAAAGATTGTGTTCCAGGAGATCTTGCACTTGTTATGCCATATAGAATTATTACAAATATATTAGATGGTTTGGAAGCTCTTGATAAAATAATTCCTGGAGTAAATAATGATGAAACATTGTTATATGGACCTGAAATAAAATTCTTTTCTAATGAAATAGAAACTAACAATCATTTTAAAGCACTTGATCATAATATATATTTTATTGGAGATGGAGCCGGAAAAGCTGGTAATATTGTTATAGCAGCAGCAACAGGACTTGTTGCAAGTCGCGATATTTTAGAAAAACTTTAAAAAAGACTTGAAATAGAATTAAGAAAATTATATAATATGTTTATAAAAAAACGATGACGGGCTTGGAAACCTATCAGTTATATAGAAAAAGGGATTCTTAGGAATAAGTAAAGTGGAACCGCGAGTAATTCGTCTTTACATCTTAAGAATCTTTTTTATAAGGAGGAGAATATTTATGAAAATGGAAGATTTAGTAAACTATTGTAAGCAATATGGATTTATATTTCAAGGAAGTGAAATATATGGAGGACTTGCTAATACATGGGATTATGGACCACTTGGTGCACGTCTTAAAAATAATGTAAAAGATGCATGGAGAAAACGTTTTATTCAGGAGCGCCCTAATGCTTATGAAATGGATGCTGATATTTTAATGCACCCAAGAGTTTGGGAAGCAAGTGGTCACGTAGATTCATTTGCTGATCCCTTAACGGATTGTAGACATTGTAAAACGAGACATAGAGCAGATAATCTTGTTAATGATTACACTAATTCTTCGATTGGTGACAAAATGACTGATCTTGAATTAATGAATTATATTAAAGAAAATCATGTACCTTGTCCTAAATGTGGAAAATGTGATTTTACAGAAATAAGACAATTTAAATTAATGTTTGAAACATATAGAGGAGTTGTAAAAGACTCTAAAAGTGTTATTTATTTAAGACCAGAGAATGCTCAAGGAGAGTATGTTAATTTTTTGAATGTTTTAAGGAGTATGAGGGCAAAATTACCTTTTTCAATAGGTCAAATAGGAAAAGCTTTTAGAAATGAAATAACACCAGGTAACTTTACTTTTAGAACAATCGAATTTGAACAAATGGAATATCAAACTTTCTGTAAAGAAGGAGAAGATCAAGATTTATATGAATATTTTAAAGAATATGGGAAAAAATTTTATATGGATTTAGGACTTCCCTCTGAAAAACTTCGTTTTCATGATCATGAAAAACTTGCTCATTATGCCAAAGCTGCTTGTGATATTGAATATTTATTTCCTTTTGGTTGGGGAGAAATAAATGGTACTCATAATAGAACTAATTATGATCTTACAAGACATC